>JBBREW010000152.1:0-6725 GCA_038225335.1 Rhodobacterales bacterium | reverse complement strand
CCTTCGCCGGACAGCGTCTCGACCAGACCGGCAGCCTGCACGGCGGCAACCAGGGTGGTCAGGTTTTCGGCATTGGATGCGTTCTCGACGATCGTCATGTCGGGCAGCATTTCAGCACCACCGACCATCGGGTTGCCAGCTTCGCTCATGTCTTGTGCAAAGGCGGCGCCTGTGGACAGGGCAAGAACAGCAGCGGCGGTCATCAGCTTTGTCGTCATGGTCATAGGATACTCTTTCTCAACTTCGCAGTCCGTTGTGGCCTGCTATGGTTTAGAAACGATCCGGCAGCAGTTTAAGTTTCCGGCGATCACGGACCTGTGTCAATCGACCACAACCCCCCCCTGAATTCGGGACCGTGGCAGATGACCCTCCGGTCTGTGCCGCGATCCAGCCCGGCAGATCGGCAATGCTGTCCAGCACCACGTCGGCCTGTGCCAGCAGATCGCCGCGCAACGCGGGACCTGTCAGCACACCGACGCAGACCATACCCGCTGCACGCCCTGCCACCAGATCATGCGTGCTGTCGCCGACCATGATACAGTTGCGCGTCGCGATCTGCGTGGCTGCGGCAAAGGACAGCAGGGGCGCCGGATCGGGTTTCGCCCCATGCCCGCTGTCATAGCCCGCAACAAAGGCCATGTCGCCCAGAATGCCCGCATCCGTCAGATGCCGCAGGGCCGGCGCTTCGGCGTCGTTGGTCACCACCCCAAGGATCAGCCCCATCCCCCGCAGGCGTGCCATCAGTGGGATCAGATCCGCGGCTTGGGTCTGCGGCACCGCTGCGGTTGCTTCATTCATCCGGTCCAGCAAGGCCGCCCGGTCGGTCTGTCCCGTGACGGCCATGATCGTGTCCGCCACGCGGTCAACCGGTTCTGCAATCACGATGCTGCTGCGGTGAAACCGGCCATTGGGCAGATCGTATCCCAGCGCATCCGCCAGCCGGGCCAGCAAAACCGGATCACCACGGGATTCCGCGATCAGCAATCCGCGCGTCCATGTGCCCCAGGTTGCGTCAAAATCGAACAGCGTGCCGTCCTTGTCAAAAATCACGCCACGGATCGCACCGGTCATGTCCAATGAACCTGTTCCGCCCCCGGCAAGGCATGGCGGGCCCGCATCGGCGCATCGTAGGGATGCTGGAAGGCATCGCAGAACGCCACGACCCAGTCGTCGCGCTGGGTCAGAAAATCCAGCAGGGATGCCAGAAACACCGGGTCGCCCGCGCGGGCGCGCAGATCATCCGGGGCCAACCCGTTGTCGCCCATAAAGGCCCCGCCCAGTTCAGGGTCGGCCGCCACGTGACCCAAGGCCTGCAAGGCGAGGATCTCTGCTTGATCGGGGGTCATGGGGTGGGATTCCTGTCAGGGGTGAACACTTTTTTAAGATATAAAGTGCATTTTCTGAGGACGATGGTGAAACCGTCAGTCAGGGAATGCAAGATGTCAGGCAGAATTTTGATCGTCGATTCCGTTTCCACAAACCGCATTGTCATGCGGGTAAAAATGCTTGCTGCCCGCTATGACGTCGATGCGGTGGCAAGTTGCGCAGAGGCCGAAAGGACCATCGTGCACTCTCCACCCGACCTGATCCTGATCAATCTGACCGACCAGTCCGAAGACGGCCACGGGTTCTGTCGCAGACTGCGCGCCTCGCCCTTGACCGACAGCATTGCCATCATATCCGTGGGCATGTCGGATTCAAGCATTGCCCGGTTCAATGCGCTGGATGCCGGGGCCGACGACGTCTTGCCCCGCCCGATCAGCGATGTGTTGCTGCTGGCGCGGGTGCGCAGCCTGATGCGCCGGCGGAACATGGCCCGCGAATTGCAGATGCGCGACGGGACGAACCGGAACTTCGGGTTCAACGAAACACCGGCCCGGCGGGTCGCCCCGGCCCGGATCACGCTGCTGTCCGACGACCTCCCCCGTGCGCGTGTCATGGCCGACCTGATTGCGGCGGGCATGGCCGTGTCACCCCGCGTCATCACAACGGATTCCGCCCTGATCGAGGCGGCCGATGTGGGCGTCACGGATCTGTTCGTGATCGACGGCAACGCAGCCGGCATGTCGGCGGCACAGCTGTTCCGCCTTGTGGCCGATCTGCGGGCGCGCGAATCCACCCGGCTGGCCGCGCAGATGATCGTGCTGCCGCACCATGCGGTCGAACCTGCTGCCATGTTGCTGGATCTGGGCGCGGACGAGGTTGTTCTGGGCGATATCTGCCCGGAGGAAATCGTGATGCGGACGCGGATGCTGCTGTCGCACAAATTCAATCAGGACCGGTTGCGCGACGGGTTGCACGCCGCCATGACCGATGCGCTGACCGGGCTGTACAACCGCCGTTATGCGGAAACCCATCTGCGCCGCATGGCCGAACAGGCCCATGCAACGGGGTCGCAATACGCGCTCATGATGGTGGATATCGACCATTTCAAGCAGATCAACGATGCCTGCGGTCATGCGGCGGGCGATCTGGTGCTGCGCGCACTGGCGGACCGGCTGCGCCAGAATTTCCGCCCCGAAGACCTTGTTGCGCGCATCGGCGGCGAAGAATTACTGGTCGCAATGCCCCGCACCACATTGGCAGAGGCAAAGGCCGCCGCCCAGCGCCTGCGCCGACTTGTGAACATCCGCCCCTTTGCGATCGGCGACGGGCGCAATGACATACATGTCACCGTATCCGTCGGGGTGGCACTGGATGCCATCAATCCCGATACGATCACCAGTCTGGGTGACCTGTTCAAACGGGCCGATGCCGCCTTGTATCTGGCGAAATCCGCCGGGCGCGATGCCATTTCGGTCAGCCAGTCGGCCGCCTGATGCAGGATTAATGGCTGCCGCGGATAACGGGCCGCGGCTCTCTCGGCCCGCCGGATGCAGGTCGCCCCCGCGCGCCCTGCCCGGTGCGTCAGGCACCGGGTTACGCCGCGACCAAAGCGCACAAATCTGCCCGCCCCCCTTTCATTTCTGAACGAATGGGGGCATCTGGGTCTGGAATGGAGTCACCATGTCACAGACTGTTTCCCAGATCGCACTTCCGGATCGCAGCGCCAAATCGGCGATCCTGCGCGGCTTGCAATGCCGCTGTCCGAACTGTGGCGAAGGCCGGATGTTCACCGGCTATCTGAACGTCAATCCCCGCTGCCCGGTCTGTCAGGAAGACCTGTCCGGGCACCGGGCAGACGACGGTCCGGCCTATCTGGTCATTCTGATCGTGGGGCACCTGCTGGCGCCGATCCTGATCTATAGCTTTGTGAAATTCAGGCCGGACCCGATGGTTTTGGCCACAATCTTTACCGTAGGCACGGTGGCGCTGTCCCTGTTCCTGCTGCCCCGGATGAAAGGCTTTGTTGTCGGTATCCAATGGGCCAAGGGGATGCACGGTTTTGGCAAACCCAACTGACACCCCGGACAAGGCCGCGTTGCGCGATGCGGCGACGATCATCGTGCTGCGTCGTGGTCCTGTGCCTGCAGTCCTGATGGGGCAACGGGGGGCAGCAGCGGCCTTCATGCCCAGCAAATTCGTCTTTCCCGGCGGAGCTGTCGATCCGGTGGATCACGACGTGCCCCTGTCGGGCCTGACCGACGATATGGGTGCGGCCCTTGCCGCCGACAGCCACCTGCCGCCCCACGCCCTCGCCGCTGCCGCCATCAGAGAGTTGTGGGAGGAAACCGGTCACGTGCTGGGCCGGGCCGCCCCCTGGGCCGATGCGCCCAAAGGCTGGCGGGGGTTTGCCGCGACCGGCCATGTGCCCCATGCGCAGGGTCTGCGGTTTTTCTTTCGGGCCGTCACGCCGCAAGGGCGTCCGCGCCGGTTCGACGCCCGTTTCTTTCTGGCAGAGGCCACCGACCTTGTGACCGACCCCGATGATTTCAGCCGGGCAGAGGATGAACTGTCCCTGCTTCAATGGGTGCCTTTGGCGCAGGCCCGCACCTTTGATCTGCCCTTCATCACAGAGGTGGTGCTGGCGGAAGTGATGGCCCATCTGGCCAGCCCCGACGCCCCTTTGACCGTGCCGTTCTTTCGCAACGACGACGAGGCGCATCTGGTCACCCGTCTGGCGGGCACGCGGCTGATCTAACCTGCCAGCACCAGCAAGACGACGCTGAGTGTCAGCAGGATCAGGCCTGCCACCTCTTTTCCGGTGATGCGTTCGCCGAAAACCAGCCAACCCACCAGCAGCGACAGCCCCAGTTCGATCTGCCCCACGCCTTTGACCATCGCCACGGTCTGCAGGGTAAAGGCCACAAACCAGCACACCGATCCCGCCATGCTGGTCAATCCGACCAACCCCGCCACGCGCCACGCGGCCAGCACGCGGGCAATCTGGCCGGGTTCCCGCCAGACCAGCCAGACCGACATGATGGCGACCTGAAACCCGGTGACACATGCAAGCGTGAGCACGGCCCGAAAGAAGGTGTCGCCCGCAGGCAGGGCCAGTGCCGCCCCCCGATATCCGACGCTGGACACCGCGAACAATGCGCCCGATGCAAGTCCCAGCCCGCTGGCCCGGTTCACGATGCGCTGGTACCATGCCCCCCCTGCTGCGGGTGCGTCGGACAAAAGCACGATGCCCGGCAACCCCAGCAGCAGCGCGCCCCATGCCAGCGGCGGCAGACCTTCGTTCAGGACGATGATGGACAGCAGCGCCGCCAGCAGCACTTCGGTTTTCATGAATGTGGTGCCGACCGCAAAATGACGCTGGGTGAACAGCGCCACCACGCACATCGTTGCAACGATCTGCGTCAGCCCCCCGGCAATGGCAAAGACCCAAAAGTCCGGTGGCACCGCCGTCGCCTGCCCGGTGATCCGGCCATAGCCAAACGCCAGCAACGCAATCAGCGGCGCGGAATAAATGAACCGGGCAAAGGTCGCGCCCGCCGTGGACAGGGTCGCGCTGCGCAACTGTTTTTGCAGCATGAACCGCAGGGTCTGGGCGATGACGGCACCGCATGTCACCCAGACCCAGATCACCCGGCGGCGCCCGACAGGTCCGTGGCGCCCGGCCCTGTCACTGCGGCACTGTCATCAGGCGGTTCAGGTCATAGCCGTTGAACGCCAGCACTTCGCGCGCGGCGGCAAGCCTGTCGGGGGGGATCTGCGGATCGCGGTTCAGGATCCAGCCCGATCTGCCGTTGGGCGCACCCACGACGGCGGTCCGATAGCCTTCGTCAACCCACAGCACCCAATAATCCGCGGCAATCGGCAGCGTGTCGAACCGCACACTCAACCGCCCCGGCCCCACGACATCGGCCCGCCCGGTGATCGTGCTGCGCACCGACCCGTCGGTTTCACGGCAGGTATTGCGCACCGACAACCCGCCGTCGGGCAAGGCTGCATATTCCGCTGTCACACCGACACAGCCTGTCTCGAACGGGACGGGATAGCGGGCGACTTCGTACCATGTGCCGGCATAACGATCTGCGCTGAAATCCAGCGCCGATCCGATCGGCACGCTGCGGTCGCGGTAGACCTCCAGCAGACCACCGACGGGTTCATCGGGCTGGGGCTGCGGCGTGGTGCAGGCGGCAAGCAGCACCAGCAACAGCACCTTGGGCGACACCCATCCCCTGCCGGAATCCGGCTGTGTCCGGGTCACGCCCGGGCAGGCTGCCATCTGCGGCGTCGGATGGGTCATGTGATCGTCCTTTCGGGTGTCAGGCCATCCCGGCGGGCCGGGCTGGTGCAGGTGTGTGCCATCAGGGTCCGCCTGACAAGCGGCAGATCAGGATTGACCCCGCCCTAATAGGGCATCGGATGCGCCTTGTGGGCTGTGTCGATATCCGCCAGCACGGCGTCTGACAGCACAAGGTCGCGCCCGCCAAGGATCTGTTCCAGCTGCGCCGCAGTCGTTGCCCCGAAAATGGCGCTGACGGCAAATGGCCGCGTCGCCTGCCATGCCATTGCCATATGCACCGGGTCCAGATCGTGCCGCGCCGCGATATCCAGATAAATCTGCACCGCGTCAAACACCCGGTCGGACTTTCGCCCCCCCAGATCGCCGTTCAGGGCCATCCGGCTGGCCTCTGGCACGGCACCGTTCTGATACTTGCCGGTCAGCAGCCCGGCCGCCAGCGGCGAGAATGACAGCAGGGTGACATCCTCGTTCACCATGGTTTCCGCCAGATCCGTGTCCATGTGGCGGCACAGCAGGGAATATTCGTTCTGGATGGCGGCCATGCGCGGCAGGCCGTGCTGATCGGCCAGATCGCACCATTTCGTCGTGCCCCAGGCGGTTTCATTCGACAGGCCGACCGCGCGGATCTTGCCTGCAGTCACCGCACGGCCCAGCGCGTCCAGCACATCGTGCATATGATCCAATGTCTGCGCCCGGTCCTGACCTGACGGATCATAGGTCCAGTTCTTGCGGAACGCCCATGTGCCACGGGTCGGCCAGTGCAGTTGATAGAGGTCGATCACATCGGTCTTCAGCCGGTACAGGGATGCGTCGATCGCGTTCGCGATGTTGCTGCCATCGTACCCTGCCCCGTCGCGCACAAACCCTTCGTTCGGACCGGACACCTTGGTCGCCAGCACCCAATCATTGCGGCGACCGGATTTTTCAAACCATGCCCCCAGAAACTCTTCGGACCGGCCTGCGGTTTCGCGGGTCACGGGGTTCACCGGATACATTTCCGCGCAATCCATGAAATTCAGGCCCGCATCCAGCGCCATGTCGATCTGCCGGTGGGCATCGTCCTGCGGGGTCTGATTGCCAAAGGTCA
>JBBREW010000151.1:0-6730 GCA_038225335.1 Rhodobacterales bacterium | reverse complement strand
TATGAGCGTGGAAAAGAACATCGCTTATGGCCTGAAACGCGACGGTCTGCCCAAGGACGAGATTGCCGACCGCGTGGCCAAGATGCTGGCGATGGTGCAGATGTCGAAATTCGCGGCCCGCAAACCGCATCAGCTGTCCGGTGGGCAGCGACAGCGCGTGGCGCTGGCCCGCGCGCTGGTGAAAAAACCCAAACTGCTGCTGCTGGACGAACCGCTTGGTGCATTGGACAAGAAACTGCGCGAGGAAACGCAGTTCGAACTGGTGCAGATTCAGGAAACGCTGGGTGTCACCTTTGTCGTCGTGACCCACGATCAGGAAGAAGCGATGACCCTTGCCAGCCGGATCGGCGTGATGACCGAAGGTCAGATCGTCCAGATCGGCACCGCACGCGAGGTTTATGAATACCCCCAGTCCCGTTTTGTGGCGGATTTCATCGGGTCCGTGAACCTGTTCGAAGGCCGGATCATCACCGACGAGGTTGATCACGTCGTCATCGCGTCGCCCGATACCGGCACCGATATCTTTGTGGCCCACGGGGTCGCCTGCACGCTGGGGCAAAAGGTCAGCCTTGCCCTGCGTCCCGAAAAAATCCAGATGCGCCGCAGCCCCTTGGGTGATCTGCGCAATCTGTTGACAGGCACGGTGACAGAGATCGCCTATTTCGGCGACATCTCCAGCTATCATGTGAAACTGGACAGCGGAAAGATCGTCCGCGTCACGCGCCCCAATATCACCCGGTCGGCGGATGACGCGCCGACATGGGGCGACCGGGTGTTTCTGGGCTGGGGCGGATCAGCAGGCGTGGTGCTGACATCATGACCGATACGCCGCTGCCGCTGCGTCGCGGTCTGCCCTTTGCGCGGCACCTGCGACAGGGGTTGTCCCGGATCGGGTTCAGTGGGCGCGGGTTGGTCATTGCCGCGCCGACCCTGTGGTTGCTGATCTTTTTCCTGATCCCGTTTCTGGTCGTGGCCAAGATTTCGCTGTCGGAAGCCGCCATCGCGATCCCGCCGTATCTGCCGATGTGGGAGTATGCCGACGGGTTGCTGTCGATCAACCTCAACTTCGGGAACTATCTGTTCCTGCTGGATGATCCGCTTTATTTCGCGGCCTATGTGGAATCCGTTCGCATTGCTGCGGGTGCGACGGTGCTGGCGCTGCTGATCGGATATCCCATGGCCTATCTGATCGCGCGTGCGCCGGACGCGCGGCGCAATCTGTTGTTGATGCTGGTGATCCTGCCGTTCTGGACATCGTTCCTGCTGCGCGTCTATGCGTGGATCGGCTTTCTGAAATCCAACGGCATCATCAACAACATGCTGCTGTCGCTGGGCATAATTGATACCCCGCTGGTCATGCTGCAAACCGATTTCGCCGTCTATATCGGGATCGTCTATACCTATCTGCCGTTCATGATCCTGCCGCTTTATGCCAATCTGGTCAAACTGGACCAATCCCTGCTGGAGGCGGCATCCGATCTGGGGGCCCGACCGGCAACCATCTTTTTCACCGTGACGCTGCCCCTGTCGCTGAGCGGGATCATCGCGGGGTCGATGCTGGTCTTCATTCCGGCTGTGGGCGAATATGTGATCCCCGCATTGCTGGGCGGTCCGGATACGCTGATGATCGGACGGGTGTTGTGGGATGAATTCTTCTCGAACCGCGACTGGCCCATCGCCTCTGCGGTGGCGATCGTGATGCTGGTGGTGCTGGTCATCCCGATCATGCTGCTGCGCCGCGTTCAGGCAGCAGAAAACGGGACGACGACATGAGGCGCACATCCCCTTTTCTGCTGATCGTGGCGACCGCCGGGTTCGTCTTTCTGTATGCGCCCATCGTGTCGCTGGTCATCTTCAGCTTCAATGAAAGCAGACTGGTCACCGTCTGGGGCGGGTTTTCGACCAAGTGGTATGGCGAGCTTTTCCGCGACCCGCAGATCCTGACCGCGGCCTGGCTCAGCTTGCGGATCGCGTTCATCAGCGCCACGATCGCCATTCTGGTCGGCACCCTTGCGGCCTTTGTGCTGACGCGGTTCGGGCGGTTCCGCAACCGCACCCTGCTGTCGGGCATGATCACCGCCCCGCTGGTGATGCCAGAGGTGATCATCGGCCTGTCCCTGCTGTTGCTGTTCGTGGCGATGCAGGGGCTGATCGGCTGGCCCGCGCAGCGCGGCGTGATGACCATCGTGATCGCCCATGCGACCTTTGGATCGGCCTATGCGGCGGTTGTGATCCAGTCGCGGCTGGTGGATATGGATTTGTCGCTGGAGGAGGCCGCACAGGATCTGGGCGCGCGCCCGGTCCGCGTGTTCTTTGACGTGACCCTGCCTGTGATTGCCCCCGCATTGGTGTCGGCGTGGTTGCTGGCCTTTACCCTGTCGCTGGACGATCTGGTGGTCGCCAGTTTCGTGTCCGGTCCGGGTGCATCCACCCTGCCCATGGTGATCTTTTCCAAGGTCCGTCTGGGGGTCAGTCCGGATGTGAACGCCCTTGCCACGATCATCATCGTGATCGTTTCGCTGGGGATCGCGGCGGCGGCAATCAATCTGCAACGCAGCAGTCGCCGCCGCTGATGTCTGGTCAGGCCAGCGGGTCTGACCAGATCACGGTGGTCCCGGCCTCTCGGAAGGCAAAGCGGGGCAGGTGGCTGTCGATGATGCCACGCAGGCGCCCCACCGCAGTATCATCCGCACCGGACAGCAGGATCGTCAGCCCCACAGCGTCCGCGCGCAATCGCACAGATCCCGCATCAAAGGTGATGCTGCCCTGATCGCTGTCATGGCTGACCGCGGCCTTGTGCGCGAAGTGCTTGCAAAGCTGTTGCAGATATTTGCTGCCGTGCGGAGTGGAAAAATGCCCGCTTTGTTCAAGTTGGTGTTGCATCGGGTTAAACCTTAGTATTTCTGTCGGGAATATTCTGATTAAATGAGTCGGATTTGTCCAGACCGTTCCGGTCGCCTGTTCACCGAAAGGTTTTCCCGTGAAACTCTCCTTGCTTGCCTTTGCTTTTGCCACCAGCCCCGTCTGGGTCGCGGCCCAGACTGTTGATGTGGCGACCTTTGCTGGTCCCGTCGCCGTGCCGACGGCCCCTGAAACGGTCGTGGCCTTTGATCTGGCGGCCATCGACACCCTGTCAGCCCTTGGCGTCCCGCTGGCCGGGGTGCCGGACATCACACCCCCCGCCTATCTGGTGCCGGTCATGCAGGATGTGGCCGTTGTCGGCACCCTGTTCGAGCCTGATTTCGAAGCATTGGCCGTCATGGCACCGGACCTGATCGTGGCGGGGGGCCGGTCGCAGACGCAGGTCGCGGCCCTGTCGGCGGTGGCACCCACCATCGACATGACCATTCCGGACACGGACCTGATCGCTGATGCCAAGGGCCGCACGACGACCTATGGCGCGCTGTTCGGTAAGCCTGATCAGGCGCAGGCCCTGAATGACGGTCTGGATGCAGCGGTTGCAACCGCGCAGACGGCGATGACCGGCAAGGGTGACGGGCTGATCCTGCTCACCAACGGTGGCAAGGTGTCGGCCTATGGCGACGATTCCCGCTTTGGCTGGATTCACACCACCTTGGGTCTGCCAGAAGCCTTTCCGGACCTGAACGCCGAAAGCCACGGCGAGGCGGTATCGTTCGAATTCATCGCAGAGGTGAACCCGGACTGGATTCTGGTGATCGACCGGGGTGCCGCCATCGGTCAGGACGCAGAGGCCGCCGCCGTGACGCTGGACAACCCGCTGGTGGCGGGCACGACCGCCGGGCAGGCGGGACAGATCGTCTATCTGGACTCGGCCCGGTTGTATTTGGCGGGCGGTGGGATCCAGTCGCTGACCGGGTCCGTGACCGCCATCGCGGATGCCTTTGCCCGCACTGACAGCTGATCGTTGCTGTGACACGGCGCATCACGACATGGGGGCTGGCGGGTGCGATCCTGTTGGCCCTGATGGTGACAAGCTGTCTGGTGGGCGTCGCGTCCTTGCGCGACGGCCCACTGGACGGGCAGGCCCTGCTGCTGATCAGTCGCCTGCCGCGCACCTTTGCCGCCTTGCTGGCGGGGGCGGGACTGGCGCTGGCCGGGGTCGTCGTGCAGCTGAGCGTGCAGAACAGGCTGGTGGAACCGGGTCTGGTCGGCACACCTGAATCCGCGATGCTGGGCCTGTTGGCGGTGACACTGGTGGCGCCGGGGGCGGCCCTGATCGTGAAAATGAGTGTGGCCGTCGTCACGGCGCTGATCGGGACACTGGGTTTTCTTATGCTGGCGCGCCACGTGCCGCGCCGCGATCCGGTGCTGCTGCCGCTGGTTGGTCTGATCTATGGCGGCATCATCGGCGCGGCGGTCACGTGGCTGGCGTGGCAGAGCGATCTTGTCCAATACATCGGTGTCTGGCAGGCCGGAGAGTTTTCCGGTGTCCTGCGCGGTCGGTACGAGCTGTTGTGGATCGTGGCGGGGGTGGCGGCTGCCCTGTATCTGGTGGCCGACCGCATCACCTTGCTGGGTCTGGGCGAAGACGCGGCCCGCAGTCTGGGCCTTAATTACCGCCAGACTTTGCTGGCCGGTCTGGTGCTGGTGGCGGTCATCGTCGCGGTCGTGGTGGCCAGCGTCGGGTCGATCCCTTTTGTGGGGCTTGTCGTGCCCAACATCGTGTCGCGTTGGCGGGGCGACAATCTGCGGCGCAACCTTGTCATGGTGGCATGGGCGGGGGGCTGTGCGGTGCTGGCCTGCGATATTCTGGGCCGCCTGATCCGGTTCCCCTATGAAATTCCCGCAGGCACCCTGTTTGGTGTGCTGGGGGCAGCCTTGTTTCTGTATCTGCTGCATGCGGCACCGGGCCGGGGTGCGCGGCATGGCTGACCGCAGGCTGGCTTTGCTGGGGGCGCTGCTGGTGGGCGTGTCCGTTGCCTTTCTGGTGTGGCACCTGCGGGCACCGATGGATGTGATCCTTGGCCTGCGCGCGACAAAGCTGGCGGCGCTGATCGTCGTCGGGGCCGCCATCGGTGCATCGACCATCCTGTTTCAGACCGTGGCCGCCAACCGCCTGCTGACACCGGGGATCGTGGGCTTTGACGCCTTGTTCGTCTTCATCCAGACGGCGCTTGTCATGGGTCTGGGGGCGTCAGGCTATGCCCTGTTGCCGCCTTTGGCACAGTTTGCTGCGGAAACGGTGATCCTGCTGGTGGCCGCGATGGCCCTGTTCGGCGTCGTCCTGCGCCACGGGGCAGAGGATATCCTGCGCCTTGTGCTGACCGGTGTGATCCTCGGTGTCCTGTTGCGCACTCTCGCGGGGCTGATGCAGCGGCTGCTGGACCCGTCGGAATTTGCAATCCTGCAACAGGCAAGCATCGCCACATTCAATGCGGTCGATGCGGACAAGCTCATGATCGGCACAGCGGTGCTGATGGTCAGTCTGTGCGGGGCGATGGTGTTGGCCCGCCAGATAGATCTGGCGGCGCTGGGGCGATCGGTTGCCCTGCCGCTGGGTCTGGATCATGACCGCGTCACGCTGCTGGCACTGGCGCTGGTGGCGCTGATGGTGGCCGTTGCGACCGCTTTGGTGGGGCCGATCACCTTTCTGGGTCTGCTGGCCGCCAGTCTGGCCCATGCGGTCATGCCGACCTATCGGCACGACCGACTGATCCCTGCGGCGGCCATCATCGGGGCCATCATCCTTGTGGCCGGGCAGTTCATCTTTGAACGCCTGCTGGGGATGCGGTCGTCGCTGACGGTGATCGTAGAGTGTCTGGGCGGGCTACTGTTTCTGTTTCTTATCCTGCGAAAGGCCAAGGCATGATTGATCTGCGCGCGCTGGGCGTCGTGCGTGACGGCACCCGCATTCTGACCGATGTCACCGCCAATTTCCCACCCGCAGGTATCACAGCCTTGATCGGGCCGAACGGGGCGGGCAAGTCAACCTTGCTGCATGTCATGGCGGGCCTGATCGCACCGGATGCGGGCCGGGTCACGATCGACGGGGCGGATATCACCGCCATGCCGCCGCAGACCCGCGCGCGGCTGGTCGCACTGCTGGCGCAGACGGACCGTGTCACCGCGCGCCTGACCCTGCGCGATCTGGTGGGGTTTGGCCGCTGGCCCATCCACCGGGGCCGGCCCGGACCACGCGACAACGCCGCCGTGGATGCCACGCTGGCCCTGTTCGATCTGGCCGCCCTTGCGGATCGCCAGATCAGCACCCTGTCCGGCGGTCAACGCCAAAGGGCGTTTATCGCCATGGCCCATGCGCAGGACACGCCGTGGCTGTTGCTGGATGAACCGCTGGCGGCCCTTGATCCACGCCATGCCCGCGACATCATGGACCGCCTGCACGCACTGTCGCGGCCCGGACCCTGCATGCGGCGGATCGTGATCGTGCTGCACGATCTGGGGGTGGCGGCCCGCTATGCCGATGCGGTGGTGGCGATGAAGGACGGCTGTGTCGTGGCCGCCGGGCCGTGTGACCATGTCATGACCGATGCGATGCTGTCGGACCTGTTCGATACGGGGCTGGCCGTGCGCCGGATTGACGGTCAACCGGTGGTCATTGCGGTTTGACGACGCCGCAAAGGCCCGGCGATGCGGCCCTCAGGCCGCTGTTTTCCATTGCTGCGGGGTCACATACACCATGTGATCCCCGACGCTGACCATCACTTCGCCGTCCTGAATGTTGATCTGCAACTTCATCGCGCGACTGGCCAGTTTTGCCAGAGCATCGGTGTCTTTTTCAGAAAAACCG
>JBBREW010000150.1:0-6743 GCA_038225335.1 Rhodobacterales bacterium | reverse complement strand
TTCTTGCCCATCAGGCGTTCGACCAGATCGCCGGTCTCTCCGGGTTCTTCGTCGGCCACGGTGACGCGGATCAGTTTGCGGGTGGCGGGGTCCATGGTGGTGGATTTCAGGTCGGCGGCGTCCATTTCGCCAAGGCCCTTGAACCGTTGCAGGTCAATCTTGCCCTTGCCGCCCAACCCCTTCTCCAGCACGCGGTTTTTCTCTGCCTCGTCCGACACATAGACACGGTTCGCGCCTTGCGTCAGGCGATACAGCGGCGGGCAGGCCAGATACAGGTGCCCCGCGTCGATCAGGGGCCGCATCTGGGTAAAGAAGAACGTCATCAGCAGGGACGCGATATGCGCGCCGTCCACGTCGGCGTCGGTCATGATGATGATCTTTTCATACCGCAGATCGTCAAGGTTGAACCGTGTGCCCATGCCCACGCCCAGCGCCTCGCAGAGGTCAGAGATTTCCTGATTGGTCGTCAGCTTGCCAGAGGCCGCCCCCAGCACGTTCAGGATCTTGCCTTTCAGCGGCAGCAGGGCCTGCGTCTTGCGGTCCCGCGCCCCCTTGCCGGACCCCCCGGCGGAATCGCCTTCGACGATGAACAGTTCGGTGCCTTCGCGGGTCTTGTTGCTGCAATCGGTCAGCTTGCCGGGCAGGCGCAGTTTCTTGGTCGCGGTCTTGCGGGCGGTTTCCTTTTCCTGCTTGCGGCGCAGGCGTTCCTCTGACCGCAGGATCAGGAAATCAAGGATCGCCCCCGCCGATTTGGTATCCGCCGCCAGCCAGTTGTCGAAATGGTCGCGCACGGCGGCATCGACCATGCGCTGCGCGTCCACCGTGGCCAGACGGTCCTTTGTCTGGCCCACGAATTCGGGTTCGCGGATGAAACAGGACACAAGCGCACAGCCGCCCGCCGTCAGATCCTCGCGCGTGATGTTGGCGGCCTTGCGGTTGTTGGTCAGATCACCGTAGGCCTTGATGCCCTTCAGGATCGCGGACCAGAACCCGGCCTCGTGGGTGCCGCCTTCGGGGGTGGGGACGGTGTTGCAATAGGACTGGATGAACCCGTCGCGGGCGGGGGTCCAGTTGATCGCCCATTCGACCTTGCCCGGCACGCCGAACTTTTCCACGAAACTGACGGCACCGGCAAAAGGCGCGTCGGCATAGGTCGTGGACCCGCCCAGCGCCTCGTGCAGATAGTCGGACAGGCCGCCGGGAAACTTGAACGTGGCGGTGGGTGGCGTTTCGCCGTCGTCGATGTCGGTTTTCCAGCGGATTTCGACGCCGCTGAACAGATAGGCCTTGGACCGCGCCATCTTGAACAGGCGGGCAGGTTTCAGGGTCAGCGCGCCAAAGATGTCCGCATCCGGGTGAAAGGTGACCGACGTGCCGCGCCGGTTCGGGGCCGCACCGATGCGTTCCAGCTTGCCTTGCGGCACGCCGCGCGAAAACTCCATCGCGTAAAGTTCCTTGTTGCGCGCCACCTCGACCCGCAAATGATCCGACAGGGCGTTCACGACGGAACTGCCCACGCCGTGCAGACCCCCCGATGTGGAATAGCTGTCACCGGAAAACTTGCCCCCCGCGTTCAGGGTGCAAAAGATGATCTCCAGCGCGGATTTGCTGGGGTCCTTGGGGTGCGGATCGGTGGGGATGCCGCGCCCATTGTCGCGTACGGTGCAATGGCCGTTGGCATGCAGTTCCACCTCGATCCATGTGGCATGGCCTGCAACGGCCTCGTCCATGGAATTGTCGATGATCTCTGCCACCATATGGTGCAGGGCGCGGTCATCCTTGCCGCCGATATACATACCCGGCCGCAGGCGCACGTGTTCCATGTCCTCCAGCACCTGGATGGACGCGGCGTTGTAGCTGTCGGGGGAACCCCCGGAGAGGAGATCGGACATATGCGCTGCTCTTTTCACGGTTTGGCGCATATTGGCAGGCGGGGGGCGGCGGGGCAATGGCTGCCCCGCCGCCCGTGTGGATCAATCCTGCGCGGGCAGGCTCTCGAACGTCAGGCCGGCGGCCGTGCGGTCGGGGAACCCGGTCCAATAGGTGTGATCCGCCGTGGGCGCGCCCGCATCATCCAGCGCCCACACGCCATCGACCGCGTCAGGCACAAGGTCGAAATAGGCGGCCCGGTCGACCCCCTTCAGGTGCTGATCGACCCATGCGGTCAGAAAATGCTGAGAGATGTTGTTCATCCGCACCGTGTCCCAGACCGCATCGGCATAATGTTCGAACGGTGCAAACCCAAGGGTGTCGTTCATGGCGTATCCGGCAGCAGGGGACGGCATCGGCGCGCCCGCATTGTGGTTGGCATTTACAAAGGTCAGCAGATGGCGGTCGCTGTTCACCGCACCGTCAAAAATGCCCCGGATCGCGTCATAGTCCGACACGTCGTCGATGCTGCCCGCCAGCAACAGCAGCGGCCGGTCGATGCCAGCCAGCCCTTCTGCATCGAAAAACCCGGTGTTGTTGCCCCAGGGGCCAAAGGCCGCAAAGGCCTTGATCCGGTCATCGCGCAAACCCGCATGGTCGTCGCTGCCCATCTGGTTGCGGGCCAGCAGCCCCTGTGGCGGGGCATAGCCGAACCCGACACTGGCCTGCGTCACGCCCGCACCCGCCAGAATAAGCGCGCCATACCCGCCCATGGAATAGCCGATGACGGCGGTATTGGTTGCATCCGTCATCGCACCCAATTCGCCGTCCAGTGCCGCCATGGCGTCGATGACGAATTTCTGATCCCACGGCCGATTGTAAAGCGTCGATCCAAAGGCGCCCATGTCGTCATAGGTGCTGTCCCGGTGGTCGATGCTGGCCACGACATAGCCTTTGGAGGCCAGATTTTCGCCCAGATGCCCCATCAGCCAGCGGTTGCCCGGATAACCGTGGCTGATGATCACAAGCGGAAAGCTTTCGCCGGTCTGGGGGGCTGCATCGCGCACGGCCTGACCTGTCAATTCAACCTCTGTCACACCATCGCGCAACAGGGCTGTATAGGTGCCGCCGGGGGCGGTGTCCGCCACGGCGGGATACCAGATTTCGACATCCAGCGCGCGATCCGCACGGGGCATATCGCCGTCCGCCTGACCGTTCACGATATCCACCTGATCTGGATTTGTCATGGTCCGGGTCTGAACCCCCACGGGATACGTGCCATAAGCGGCCAGTTCCGGGGCATCCGGGCGGATTGTGTCGATGCGGTTCTGGGCCTGCGCAGGCAGGGCCACAACAGCGGCAAGTGCGATGGGGAGCAGTTTGGGCATGTCTGTTTCCTTTGATCCGTCGGGGATGCTTTGCCTGACCCCCGTCCCACGCTACGTAGGGCGCAAGCAGGGGGCGCACAGCATGAAGATTGCAATATTGGACGATTACGCGGATGCCGCACTGACACTGGCCGACTGGCAGGGGTTGGGCGACATCACGGTATTCAACGATACCATCACCGGGAGCGCCCTGCGTGAACGCTTGCGTCCCTTCGATGTGCTTTGCGTCATGCGCGAACGCACGCCGCTGGATGCGGACCTCATCGCCGCACTGCCGGACCTGCGGCTGATCGTGACCACGGGGCCAAAGAACGCCAGCATCGACCTTGCGGCGGCCCGTGCGGCGGGCATCACGGTCTGCAGCACCGAAAGCCGCAAGACCACGACGGCAGAATTGACGACCCTGATGATGCTGGCGCTGAACCGCCGCCTGATGCCAGAGGTCGCAGCCCTGACCGCAGGCGGTTGGCAATCGGGTCTGGGCCGTGACGTGGCCGGGCTGACGCTGGGCTTGATCGGGCTGGGCACGATCGGCGCGCAGATGGTGACGATCGGCAAGGCGCTGGGCATGGGCATTGTCGCATGGTCACCCAACCTGACGGATGCCCGCTGTGCCGCATTGGGCGTGGGGCGCATGGACAGCCTGACGGATCTGATGGCGCGGGCGGATGTGGCGTCCGTCCACATGGTGCTGTCGGACCGCTCTGCAGGGCTGGTAGGGGCCGACGCCTTTGCCGCGGCGCGGCCGGGGCAGGTGTTCATCAACACATCGCGCGCCGGTCTGGTCGATACCGCCGCTCTGATCGCCGGACTGCGCGGCGGGCGACCCGCAATGGCCGGGCTGGATGTGTTCGATGTGGAACCGCTGCCCCAAGACGACCCGCTGCGCGATGCAGAACGCACAGGGCAGGGGCGGCTGCTGTTGACCCCGCACCTTGGTTATACGACAGAGGCGACGTTTCGCCTGTTCTACACGCAGACGGTCGACGCGGTCCGCGCCTTTCAGGCCGGACAGCCGATCCGCGAACTTTGACATAAAGGGGCCTCTTCATGCGCATTTTCTTTACAGGCGGCAGCGGCAAGGCAGGACGCCACGCGGTGGAACACCTGCGGGGGCTGGGCCACGCGGTGACCAATATCGACATTGCCGCCCCTGCGGACGGGCGCAGCCTGCGGGTTGATCTGACCGATGCCGGACAGGTCATGAACGCGCTGCACGCATATGCGGATTTTGAAGAGTTGGACCCCGGCACCGGCGTGCCGCGCTATGACGCGGTCGTGCATTTCGCCGCCGTGCCGCGCATCATGATCGTGCCGGACAATGAAACATTCCGGATCAACACCATGTCCACCTACAACGTGCTGGACGCCGCGACAAAGGCCGGGATCCGCAAGATCATCTTTGCCAGTTCCGAAACTACCTATGGTGTGTGTTTCCATGACGGATCGGTGCAACCTGCCTATATCCCGGTGGACGAGGATCATCCCACGGTGCCGCAAGACAGCTATGCCATGTCCAAGGTCGTGAACGAGGCGACCGCCCGCAGCTTTCAGGCGCGGTCGGGTGCCGATATCTACGGACTTCGGATCAACAATGTGATCGAGCCGCATGAGTACGCCGCAAACTTTCCGGCCTTCATGGCTGATCCCGACCTGCGTCGGCGCAATATCTTTGCCTATATCGACGCGCGGGATCTGGCGCAGATGGTCGAACGCTGCCTTGTCACGGACGGTCTGGGGTATCAGGTGTTCAACGTGTCCAATGACGACCTCAGCGTCGGGTTGACCACGGATCAGGTCATCGCCCGCTATTACGACTGCGTGCCGCAGCGCAGGCCGATGTCCGAAAACGAGACGTTTTACGACAACACCAAAGCCAAAGAGCTGACAGGCTTCGCCCCCCGGCACAGCTGGCGCGACGTGCTGG
Organism: Rhodobacterales bacterium; assembly: GCA_038225335.1. Taxonomy (GTDB): domain Bacteria; phylum Pseudomonadota; class Alphaproteobacteria; order Rhodobacterales; family Rhodobacteraceae; genus Loktanella. The sequence goes on along the minus strand of JBBREW010000150.1, from coordinate 1,559 downwards.
ACACCACAGGCAACCTGAAAACACCCTGACCAGCCACCCGTCACGCCCCCACCCGTAACGCCCCCGCCCGTCACGGCCCTCCCGGACCCGGGCCCCCCGCTTCTTCTCGTCAGAAATATCCCGGGGGGACACGGCGCGTCAGCGTCGTGGGGGGGCTGGCCCCCCTGCCACGCGCGCCCCGCAGGCTGACACAACCGCATGTTGTGGTATGGACGCTGCTGATCTTCCGACCTAAGGCTTGGCGCATGGAACACCCCGCCCACACCTATCCGCAGCATGTCCGCGCTGTCATGAAACTGGGCGTGCCGTTGATGCTGTCCAATCTGGCACAGTTTGCGATCCACGTGACCGATACACTGATGTTGGGTTGGTACAACGTGACCGCCCTTGCGGCGGCGACGCTGGCCACCAGCCTTTATTTTGTGGTCTTCATCGTCGGTGCTGGCTTTGCGCAGGCGGTGACCCCCGTCGTCGCCGCAGCGGCAGAGGCAGGCGACATTCAGACCGCCCGCCGCGCCACCCGCATGGCCGTCTGGTTGTCCATCTTCTACGGCGCCCTCGTCTCTGTCCCGTTCTTTGTGGCGGAACCGATCCTGCTGGCTATCGGTCAGACGCCGGACGTTGCCGCGGCAGCGGCGGATTATCTGTGGATCGTGGCGCTGGGCATGATCCCGGCCTTGATCGTCATGGTCCTGAAATCCTTTCTGGTGGCGCTGGAAATGACGGCGATGATCCTGTGGTCGACGATCGTCGCGGCGCTGCTGAACATCGGGCTGAACTATGTGTTGATCTTCGGCAATTTCGGCGCGCCAGAGCTGGGGATCCAAGGCGCGGCCATCGCCTCTGTCGTGATGCAACTGGCCACCGTCATCTTTCTGGTTGTCTATGTGCTGCGGCGGCTGCCGCAGTTTCAACTGACCCGCAATCCGTTCCGCCCTGATCCAAAGGTCATGGCAAGGGTGTTCCGTCTGGGCCTGCCGATCGGGCTGACATCGCTGGCCGAAGGCGGGCTGTTCACCGCCTCTGCCATCATGATGGGCTGGATCGGTGAAATCCCTCTGGCGTCGCACGGGATCGCGCTGCAACTGGCCAGTCTGACCTTCATGGTGCATATCGCGCTCAGCCAGGCTGCGACGGTCCGGGCCGGGCGCGCGGTCGGGCGGCGGGACGAAACGGCGCTGCGGCGCGGCGGGATCGCGGCCTTTGTCATGTCAGGCCTGTTCGTGGCGATCACGGTTGTCGCCTTTCTGGCGGTGCCTGAATTGCTGATCGGTCTGTTCCTCGACGCAGGGTCCCCGGTCCGGGCAGAGGTAGTGGCGCTGGGCACGCAACTTCTGGCCTTGGCGGCCCTGTTCCAGCTTGTGGATGCGGCACAGGTGATGGCCCTGGGCCTGTTGCGCGGCATACAGGATACGGCGGTGCCGATGCTGATCGCGGTTGTCAGTTACTGGGTGATCGGCTTGCCCGCCAGCTATGTCATGGCGTTTCCGCTGGGCTGGGGGCCGCAGGGTCTGTGGCTCGGGCTTGTGGTCGGCCTGTTCTTCGCGGCCATAGCCCTG
>JBBREW010000149.1:0-6783 GCA_038225335.1 Rhodobacterales bacterium | reverse complement strand
TCAACCCTGTCCGAGACTGATTTTCTGCGCGCCATTGTCGCGCGCACCGGATGCGGGCTGCTACTGGATATCAACAACGTCTTTGTCAGTTGCACCAATCACCGCAACGATCCCCGCGCCTATCTTGCGGATTTCCCGCTGGCAGCCGTGGGCGAAATCCATCTGGGCGGCCATCATGCAGAGGATCTGCCAAGCGGTCCCCTGCTGATCGACAACCACGGTGCGGCGGTCGCGGACCCGGTCTGGACGCTTTATGCGGAAACCATCGCGCGCATGGGTCCGGTGCCGACGCTGATCGAATGGGACACGGACGTGTCCGATCTGCCCGTGCTGCTGGCAGAGGCAGACCGCGCCGCTGCTGTCATGGGGCAGCCATCCGTCACGGGGGGACGCCATGCCGTCGCATCATGATGGACAGAAAACCTTTGCTGCGGCGGTGATGCAACGCATGGCCCCTGCGGACATCGCAGCCCTTGGCATCACCGCGACGGGGGACATCGACCGGCGTTTTGCGGTCTATCGTAACACCTTTGCCCATACGCTGACGGCCGCACTGGCGGCCCGGTTTCCAACCGTCCAGCGGCTTGTCGGGGCTGATTTCTTTCGTGCCATGGCGGGTGTCTATGTCGCGGATCACCCACCGCGCAGCCCGGTGATGCAAACCTACGGGGCTGACTTTCCTGACTTTCTGCGGGATTTCCCGCCTGTCGTGAACTTGCCCTATCTGCCCGACGTCGCCCGGATAGAGGTGCTGCGCGGCCTGTCTTATCACGCCGCCGATGCAACCCCGCTGACAAGCGCCGCCGTGCAGGACGCACTGGCGCGCGGGGCAGAGGATGCGGTCCTGACCTTGCATCCCAGCCTGCGGATCCTGCACAGCGACCATTCGGCCGTGTCGATCTGGCACTGCAACCAGACTGCGGCCCCCGCCCGCCCCGCAGACCTGTCGGGGCCAGAGGCGGCGCTGATCTTTCGGCAGGATGCCGATGCGGTCGTGATCGCCGTCACCCCCGCTGCTGCGGGGATAGTCGCCGCACTGGCGTCAGGGGCCACCTTGGGCACGATCGCTGCCGCCGATGCCGCACCGTCCGACGCCCCGATTGCCTCCATTGCAGATGCCCTCGTCCCCCTGCTGCGTCACGCGCTGATCACGCGCGTCACTGCCGCCAACAACCGGAGCCAGCCATGACCAACACCCCCACCACCCTATCGCTGACACGCGCCACCGTCCCACTGCGTCACCACATCCGCCGCCTGAACGCGCTGGCGGGACGGCTGCCCTGGGCGGTGCCTGCCCTGATGGCCCGCCTGCTGCCAGCCTGGGTGTTCTGGGCGTCGGCCCGGACCAAGGTGGACGGCTTCGCCATCGCCGACAGCACGTGGTGGCTGTTTGAAAACGAATACGCCCTGCCGGTGATTCCCGCAGCGGCGGCGGCGGTGCTGGCCACGATTGCCGAACATGTGCTGGCGGTCTGCCTTGCCTTGGGATTTGCCACGCGGTTGGCTGCGGCGGGTGTCCTTGCGATGACGCTGGTCATACAGATCTTTGTCTATCCCAGCGCATGGGTCACGCACGGCCTGTGGGCGGCCTGCTGTCTGGTCCTGATCGCCCGCGGACCCGGCGCCCTGTCGCTGGACCGCGCGCTGGACATCGACTGACCCCAACAGCGACTGACGGCGATATAGGCTGATCATCCGGGGGCTGACACCGCGCGGGGCCGTGTCGGCCCCTGCGACCGTCATGCTGTGCCTTGCAAGCTGCCTGCGGCCTGGCCCTCCCCGCGCAGGATCACGCCCCCCGCAGGTCTGATCCGCTTGCCGATATCCGGCGCCGTGCCAGCCCACCGCAACAGGGCAGATATCCAAGGCCGGATATTGTCAGGGCGTATGAATTTCTGGCGTTATAATGGTGCCCAGGGGCGGAATCGAACCACCGACACGAGGATTTTCAATCCACTGCTCTACCCCTGAGCTACCCGGGCACCGGGATGGCCTAGGCCATCGGGTAGCGGGGTTCTAGGTCAGCGGCACGGGGGTGTCCAGAGACTTTTGCAGCAAATCAGTGCGCTTTTTTATTCTCTGGATATTCCGCGTCGTCGGCCTGTTCTTCGGGGGCAGCCGGGATCGCATAGGACCCTGTCAGCCATTTTGCCAGATCGACATCGGCGCAGCGTCTGGAACAGAACGGACGGTATTTGGGGTCCGTGTCGCGGGTGCAGATCGGACAGGTCATACGGGCAGGCCCGTCCAGGGCAGGCGTTCGCGTTTGCGCTGCAATTCGAACAATCCCATCGTGGTCCAGCCCACGAGCGAGGTTTCGACCGCATCCGCGCGGAACGCGGCGCGCAGCGATTGTTCCACCTGTTTGCGGTGCGCCTTTGACATCGGCGCGAAATCGACGGCGATCTGCCCCCCGAACCCGCGCAGCCGCAGGGCGCGCGGCAAGACCCGTGCGGCGGCCAGATTGACCTTCAGCGCAGCGGCGGGCGAGGTGTCGCCACCGGTGTTCACATCCACGGCGACCAGCGCGCGCGTGGCCTCCACATACATCGTGCCGTCGGTCAGGGCGATGCGGGGGCTGGCGATGGCGTCGATCTGGTCCAGCACGCCCATCCTGTCGAACCCGCCGGGGTCTGTGACCACCTCTGCCGGGATCGTCCATTCGCGCCACGCCAGCGTATGCGGACCGTCGCCTTCGGTCAGGGCCTCCGGCTCTGTGCCCGTGCCGTCGGCCATGATGGCGGACGCAAGGTCCTGCATCGCCACGATGTCATCGGCGATGTCGGCATCCGTCGCATAAGCGCAGGACGACCGCAGGATCAGGCCGGTGTCATCGTCGCTGTCAAAGGTGGCATGGGCCAGCGTCAGCAATGCGTCACGCTGGGCATCATCGGTGATCTGCCGGCTGACGTTCACCCCCGGTTTGCCCGGTGTCACGATGGCAAAGCGGCTTTTGAACAGTACCCGGTCGGTGACGGGCACTGCCTTGCCGTCTTCGGCGTAACCGGTGACCTGCACCAGCATCGGCTGACCCGGCCGCAGCCCCTTGGCACTGCGCAAAAAGGCACTGGCCCCGTCCGGCAGACGCAGCATCATGCCACCCTGCCCTTTCAGCGGACGGTCGCAGATCGCGCGAAAGACCGCGCCGGGGCGCGGCGCATCGGGCGTGTCGATCAACAGATCGTCAAGCTGGCCATCGACCAGCAGGGCCGCCGCTTCGGTGCCGTTGATATGATCGAGGATGATGGATCGGCCCTTCATGCGGGACCTCCTTGCACAGGGTAGCCCGCTGCCGACAACAGCAGCGCGGTTTCAGCCAGCGGCAGGCCGACGATGGCGGTGAAGCTGCCGTTGATCCAGGGAATAAAGGCACCCGCCGGTCCCTGAATGGCATAGCCGCCCGCCTTGCCACGCCAGTCGTCGCTGGCAATGTAGCTGTCGATATCGCGGGGTGACAGACGCTTCATCATCACCGTGGTCTGCACGTCGCGGGCCTGCACCTTGTCGCCCCGCCGCACGGTGATCGCCGTGATGACCTTGTGCCTGCGCCCGGACATCAACGCCAGAAAGGCGCGCGCTTCCTCTGCATCGGCGGGCTTGCCAAGGATCCGGCGACCGACGGCCACGGTGGTGTCTGCGCACAGGACGATATCATCGGTGCTGGCTGTGACAGCTGCGACTTTTTGCGATGCGATGCGGCGCACATAATCGCGGGGCAATTCCCCTTTGCGCACGGATTCGTCGATATCCGGCGCACGCACGGCGTCCGGCACGATGCCGATCTGCGCCAGCAGTTCCAGCCGCCGCGGCGACCCTGACCCCAGAATCAGCAAAGGGCGGTGCGATGGTTGTGTCATGTCAGCACCCGGTCACAGGGATGGTCGCACAGCGGTCTGGCGACGGATTCAGCGCAGCTGTCACGCAAGCCGACAGCGGCCGTCCTGCTGTCACCATCATCGCGCAAAGTGGGGCCGACACCCCAGCAAACGCCTTATTTGAAACGATAATTGATCCGGCCCTTGGTCAGATCATAGGGGGTCATTTCGACCTGCACCTTGTCGCCTGCAAGAACACGGATGCGGTTCTTGCGCATCTTGCCTGCCGTATGCGCGATGATCTCATGGCCGTTTTCCAACTCGACCCGGAATGTCGCATTCGGCAGCAGTTCTTTCACGACGCCCGGAAATTCGAGAAGTTCATCCTTGGCCATGTGGTCTCCTGTCTGGAATGACGCCGCGCGGTGGCGGCTGCGGCGTGTAGATGCGCCCGTTTGGGGCGGTTTTCAAGGGCAAAAGACAACTGCAGGCACAGTCCTCCGCGCTGTGGCGGTCAGACCCACGCCAAGGTCAGGGCCGCCAGAACGACATAGCGCAGCCCCTTGGCCAGGGTGACTAGAACCAGAAACGGCAGCAAAGGTTCGCGCATCACGCCCGCCACCACGGTCAGCGGGTCACCCACGACCGGCAACCACGATCCCAGCAAGGACCAGCGGCCCCAGCGGCGATACCAGCCCTGCGCGCGGTCCAGCCGGGCCTCTGACACGGGAAACCCGCGCCTGTGCCGCAACCGGTCCAGCATCCGGCCCAGAATCCAGTTCACGACCGACCCCAGAACATTGCCCGCCGTGGCCACAAGGATCAGCACGACAGGCGACGCCTGCCCGCGCAGCAACAGGGCCACAAGCACGGCTTCGGACTGTGCGGGCAGGATCGTGGCCGCCAGAAACGCCACGGCAAACAGCGATCCCAATGCGATCACGTTCGGGTGAACCCCATCAAGCGACGGGCGGTCGGCGTCATCTGCAACGCATCAATGCGCGGCGGGCGGCGGGCCGAACCGATCGGCCAGCCGTGTGATGATCTGATCGCGGGTCTGGCGATACAGCGCCATCCGCGCCTCGCGCTGATCGACCATGCCGGTGGGGTCCAGCAACGGCCAGTATTCCACATCCAGATGATAGAATTGCGTCAGGTCCAGCGCCCGGCGCTGGCTGGCAGGCGACAGCGCCAGCACCAGATCAAAGGACGACAGATCATCGCCCCATTGTTCCATTTCGTCGAAACTGCGGGACCTGTGGCGCGACAGCTCGACCCCGATTTCAGCGCAGACAGCCACGGCGAACCCGTCGATTTCCATGTCGTTGTTGACACCGACCGACTGGATATAGGCCTGCGTGCCATACAGCTTTTTCATGATGCCTTCGGCCATCGGGGATCGCACGGCATTGTGGTCACAGCAAAACAGCACCGACTGGGGCAGCCGCACCGGCGCGGATGCGGCGTCACCCGCCAAAATGCAGCACACAGATCAGCGTGAACAGGCGGCGCGCCGTATCGATATCCACATCGGCCTTGCCGTCAAGGCGTTCCTGCAACACCCGCGCACCCTCGTTGTGAATCCCGCGCCGCGCCATGTCGATCGTCTCGATCTGGTTGGGTGGCATCGTCTTGACCGCGTCGAAATAGCTTTCACAGATCTGAAAGTAATCCTTCACGACCTGCCGGAACGGCCCCAGCGACAGATGAAAGGCACCCGCAGCACCGTGTTCTTCGTCCGACACATCAAACACCAGCCTGCGGTCGCGGATCGACAGTTCCAACCGGTAGGGACCGGGGGGCACATCCCGGTCTTCGCGCGGCGGCAGGCAAAAGCTGTTCTGTTCCAGCAGATCGAAAATGGCGACGCGGCGCTCTTGTTCTATTTCCGGACTGGGGGGCGGCAAGCCACGATCATCCAGTGCAATGTCAAAGATGCGCGTCATATGCGGTTCAGCCTGTCCAGACGGACCTGCACGCTCAACCCATGGGCCTGCAGGCTTTCGGACCGGGCAAGCCGCGCAGCAGCGGGGCCGATAGCGGCCAGTGCGTCGGGCGTCATCCGCGCCAGTGTCGTCCGTTTGACAAAATCCATCACCGACAATCCGCTTGAAAACCGGGCTGACCGGGCCGTCGGCAGCACATGGTTCGGCCCGCCGATATAATCGCCGATCGCCTCTGGCGTCCAGCCACCGATAAAGATCGCCCCCGCATGGGTGATCCGGTCGCTCAACGCCTCTGCATCAGCCACGCACAGTTCCAGATGTTCGGGCGCGATCCGGTCCGACAGGGCCACCGCCGCATCCAGATCGGGCACGGTGATGATGGCGCCAAAATCACGCCAGCTGGCCCCGGCGATGGCGCGCCGTTCCAGCGTCTGCAACCGGGCTGTCACTGCCGCAGCCACCGCCTGCCCAAAGGCAGGGTCGGTCGTGATCAGGATGGACTGCGCGCTTTCGTCATGTTCCGCCTGCGACAGCAGATCAAGGGCGATCCAGTCGGGGTCGTTGTCCCCGTCGGCGATCACCAGAATTTCCGACGGGCCCGCGATCATGTCGATCCCGACCTTGCCGAACACCCGGCGCTTGGCAGCAGCGACATAGGCATTGCCGGGGCCTGTGATCTTGTCGACCGGCGCAATCGTCGCCGTGCCATAGGCCAGCGCCGCAATCGCCTGCGCGCCGCCGATGCGATAGATTTCGTCCACCCCCGCGATCCGGGCGGCCAGCAGGACCAGCGGATTCAGCACGCCGTCCGGTGTCGGCACGACCATCGCCAGCCGCGCCACTCCGGCCACCTTGGCCGGGATCGCGTTCATCAGCACCGACGACGGATAGGACGCAAGCCCGCCCGGCACATAAAGACCGGCCGCCGACACCGGTGTCCAGCGCCAGCCCAGACTGGCCCCCGCATCATCGGTCCACTGGGCATCCTGCGGCATCTGCCGGGCGTGATAGGCCCGGATGCG
>JBBREW010000148.1:0-6813 GCA_038225335.1 Rhodobacterales bacterium | reverse complement strand
GGCAAGCGCACCTTGATGCCGGGGGAGGACATCGGTTGATCAAGCGCATGCCAACACTGGCGGACGTGGCCCTGCGGGCGGGCGTCAGCTATGCCACCGCGGACCGGGTGGTGAATGCGCGCGGCAGCGTGGCGCCAAAGTCGATGACGCCGGTCCTTGAGGCGGTGGCAGAGCTTGGGTATCAGCGCAATGTGGCTGCGGCCAATCTGGCGCAGCGGCGCACCTATCAGTTCTGTTTCATCATCCCCGAAGGCACCAACACGTTTTTCGAACGCTTCCGGGCGATCCTGACCGATGCACGCGGCCGCTTGCGGCCTGACCGCGTGGCCTTGCGGGTGCAGCGGGTCGCGGCCTTTGATCCGGCAGCGTTGAGCGCCTGTCTGCTGGCGCTGACCGACAGTCGGATTGACGGCGTGGCGCTGATCGGCAGCGACGATCCCCGGGTGGTCGCGGCCATCGCCGCGCTGCGGCAGCGCGGCATCGCAGTTCTGACGGTGGTGTCGGACGTGCCGGGGTCGGACCGCAACCATTACGTGGGCATCGACAATGTGGTGGCGGGGCAGACGGCGGCGCGGTTGCTGCTGCTGTCCCATTGCGGGCGGCCCGGGCGTGTCCTGCCTGTGGTGGGTGCGCTGTCGGCGCGGGACCATGCGGACCGGCTGGCCGGGCTGCGCAGCACGCTGGACCAGACGCCGATGATCGTCGCCGACCAGATCGAAGGGCGCGACCGCCACGCGGTTGTGGCGGACAAGGTTAGTCAGGCGCTGGACTCCGATCCGGGCATCACCGCGATCTACAGTGCGGGGGCTGGCAATGCGGGTCTGATCCGCGTGCTGGCGACCAGGGCAGGGCAACCGCGCCCGGTGATCATCGTGCATGAACTGACGCGCCATACCCGTGTGGCGTTGGGGCAGGGGATGATCGACATCGTGATCGACCAGCGACCAGAAGAAGAAGTGGCCCGCGCGCTGGACGTGCTGCGCCAGCTTGCCGACCGCAAGCCGATCGGCGATCAGCCGCAGATCGTGCCTGCGATCTATGTGCGGGAAAACCTGCCCCCCGTCGCCACCGCAGGACGGCAGCGATGAAGGGAGACATGGCAGAGGCCGCACCCCTGCTTGAATTGCGGGGCGTCAGCAAGAGTTTCGGGCCTGTCGAGGTGCTGCACAGCGTTGATATCGCCTTGCGCGCCGGCGAGGTGCTGGCGCTGATCGGTGAAAACGGGGCGGGCAAATCCACGACGATGAAGATCCTTGGCGGCTATCACAAGCCGACCTCCGGGCGCATCCTGCTGCACGGGCAGGACAGCACGCTGACTGATCTGCGCGCCTTCGAGGATGCGGGGATCGTGCTGATCCATCAGGAATTCAATCTGGCCGAACAGTTGACCGTCGAACAGAACGTGTTTCTGGGGCGTGAAATCCGGCGCGGGCTGTTGCTGGACAAGGCAGAGATGCGGCGCCTGACCCGCAGCTATCTGGACCAGCTGCAATGTGCGGTCGATCCCGATACGCCCGTGTCGCGGCTGTCCAATTCGGACAAGCAGATGGTGGAAATCGCCAAGGCGCTGAGCCGCAAGGCCCGCGTCCTGATCATGGACGAACCGACAGCCGTGCTGACTGGATCAGAGGTGCAGGTGCTGTTTGCGCAGGTGCGTGCCTTGCGCGCGGCGGGGACGGCGATCCTGTTCACCTCTCATAAGCTGGGCGAGGTCGCGGATATCGCCGACCGGGTCACGGTGATGCGCGATGGCGCGGTGGTGCGCGATGCGCCGGCGGCGGATCTGTCAGAGGATGCCATGGCGACCGCGATGGTGGGCCGGGATGTGTCCGACCTTTATCCGGGGAAACCGGGTGTGCCGCAGGATGCGCCCGTGGCCTTGCGCGTGGCGGGTCTGACCGTGCCGGGCTGGGCCAGCGATCTGACGTTCGATCTGGCGCAGGGCGAAATTCTGGGCATCGCGGGTCTGATCGGGTCCGGCCGGACCGAGGCGATGGAAGGGTTGTGCGGCCTGCGCCCGGCGACCACCACCACGCTGGAGGTGGCAGGCCGTCCCGCTGTCGTCCGGACGGCCAAGGATGCGCTGGCGCTGGGATTGTGTTACATGACAGAGGACCGCAAGCTGCGGGGGCTGCTGCTGTCCAAGGGCATGGGCTACAACCTGACCTTGCAGGCCCTGCGCCGCTTTGGCCGGGTGGTGATTGATCGCCAGGCAGAGGATCGCGCGCTGCAGCAGGCGATTGCGGATTTCGACATCCGCGCGGGCAGTGCGGATGTGGCGGTCGGCAACCTGTCCGGCGGCAATCAGCAAAAACTGTTGCTGGCCAAGATCATGCAATCCGAACCGCGGGTGTTGATCGTGGACGAGCCGACCCGCGGCATCGACATCGGCACGAAACAGCAGATCTACAGCTTTTTGCGCAGCCTTGCCGCAGCAGGGCAGGCGATCATCGTGATTTCAAGCGAGATGCAAGAGGTGATCGGCCTGTCCGACCGGGTGCTGGTGATGCGGCAGGGCCGCATCGCCGCCACGCTGACCGGGGCCGATGTCTCTGAAGATACGATTGTGCGGCACGCCATGGGCGTCGGCACCCCCCTTGACCGAAAGGCCAGTTGATGACGACCCACACCGCGCAGACGCGCAACCCGCGCCGCCGCCTGCCATCCATGAGCGTGCTTGGCCCCATTCTGGCGCTGGTGATCCTTGTGATCGTGGGTGCGCTGATGAACAGCAACTTTCTGGGGGCGGCGAACATCAACAACGTGCTGTCGCGGTCGGCGTTCATCGGGATCATCGCGGTCGGCATGACCTTTGTCATCACGGCGGGGGGGCTTGATCTGTCGGTGGGGTCGATGGCGGCCTTTATCGCGGGTCTGATGATCCTTGTGATGAACGCGGCCTTGCCCAGCATGGGCGTGGGTGTGCCGATCATCCTGCTGGGGATGGGGGTGGCGCTGATCGCGGGGCTGCTGGCAGGGTTGCTGAACGGGTTTCTGATCACCACGTTGGGGATCGAGGCGTTCATCGTGACGCTGGGGACCATGGGCATCTATCGCAGCCTTGTCACATGGCTGGCCAATGGCGGCACGCTGTCGCTGGATTTCGAGCTGCGGACCTTTTACCGCCCCGTCTATTTCGAGGGGGTGCTGGGGGTCGCCTGGCCGATCATCGTCTTTGCGCTGGTCGTGATCGTGGGCGAGATCATCATGAGCCGCACGCGGTTCGGACGCCACTGTGCCGCCACCGGATCGAATGAACACGTGGCGCATTATTCGGCCGTCAACGTCAACCGCACCCGCTTGGCCACCTATGCCATGCTGGGCATGTTGGTCGGCGTGGCGACGATCATGTATGTACCGCGCCTTGGGTCCGCGTCCGCATCGACCGGTGTGCTGTGGGAGCTGGAGGCGATTGCCGCCGTCATCATCGGCGGCACCGTGCTGAAAGGCGGTTTCGGCAGGGTCTGGGGGACGGTGATCGGCGTCCTGATCCTTGGGCTGATCGACAACATTCTGAATTTGACCGACCTTGTATCGCCCTATCTGAACGGCGCGATACAGGGGGTTATCATCGTTCTTGCCGTAATCTTGCAGCGAGAGGCCAAGGCGAAGGGCTGACAGCTTTGCCACTCTGGGAGGAGAAACAATGTCTTACTTGAAAACGATACTGGCAGGAACGGCGGCCATCGCCATCGGCACGGCTGCCATGGCGCAGGAAACGCAGGTGATCGGCGTGTCTATTCCCGCAGCAACGCACGGTTGGGCGGGCGGCATGAACTTTCACGCCCAAGAAGCCGTGAAGCGGCTGGAAGAGGTGTATCCGCAGCTTGATTTCGTGCTGACCACCGCGCCCGACGCCGGCACGCAGGTCAACGACATCGAGGATATGGTGGCGACCCGCAACATCAGCGCGCTAGTGGTGCTGCCGTTCGAATCCGATCCGCTGACACCCCCGGTGCAGGCCGTGGCCGACAGCGGTATCTGGGTGACGGTCGTGGACCGCGGCCTGTCGGTCGCAGGGATCGAGGATCTGTATGTCGCGGGTGACAACATGGGTTTCGGGCAGGTATCCGGTGCCTATATGGCCGACAAGATGCCTGACGGCGGCAATATCGTCGTGCTGCGCGGCATCCCCACAACCATCGACAACGAGCGTGTCGAAGGATTTCAGGCCGCCATCGAAGGGTCCGGGATCAACGTCATCGACATGCAGCACGGCAACTGGAACCGCGACGACAGTTTCAACGTGATGCAGGATTTCTTGTCAAAGCACGCCCAGATCGACGCGGTCTGGGCATCGGATGACGATATGGCGATGGGTGTGCTGGCCGCAATCGAGGCATCGGGCCGCGAAGACGTGCAGTTCGTCCTTGGCGGTGCGGGCATGAAGGAAATGGTCAAGCGCGTGATGGACGGCGACACCATGATCCCCGCTGACGTGACCTATCCGCCGTCGATGATCGCCACGGCGATCGAGATGACGGCCGTCGGTCTGACATCCACGGCACCGGTATCGGGTGTTTTCACCATCGGGTCGGTGCTGGTCACGCCCGAAAACGCTGCGGACTTCTATTACCCCGACAGCCCGTTCTGAACCGAAGCCTTCGGCGCGGGGCGGCTGGCATCAGGTGACCCTGCGACGAGACAGACAAAAGGGGCGGCACATGATGTGCCGCCCCCTTGTCTGCAAAGTCTGCAGGAATTGGCCCGGTAGACCAATCCGAAGGATCAGTCGTGGTGTTCGGGCAGATCTTTGGCCTGCTCTTTGGTCAGGGTCGTCGTCGCATGGACGTCGCCGCCTTCGTCACGCATGAAATTCAGGCTGGACATCGGCAGGGCCACAGGCTTTGCGCCCAGTCCCAGGAATCCGCCTACATCGACGATCACTTCTGCACCGGCACCAGCGCCGTGCATGTGGGCCACGCTGCCGACCTTGCTGTCATCGGGACCGTAGATGGCCGCGCCTTCGATGTTGGCAGCGGACAGTTCGTCTTGACGCAGTGGTGTATGCTTTGAATGGTCCATTTGGAGCCTCGCTTTGTTGTCGTTTCGATTACAGACACAACACGACAGGTGCGCCTGGGTTCCCCTTTTTCGGGCCTGCGACGCGGGCCGGGTGGTAACCGGCAAGGAACCGCGCAAGGCAGGTGCGGTGGCATTTGCGGCAGATCAGGGTTTGGGAAAACGGCGGGCTGTATGGGCGGGCGGCCTAGCCGAGATACACCTTTGCTTCGGGATAGCGGACCCGCGGGACGGTGCGTGTCGCCAGAAAGAACCCCAGTGTCAGCGGGCCGACGCGGCCCAGAAACATGATAGCGATGATGACGGCGCGGCCGAATGTGCTCAGCTCCGGGGTATAGCCGCGCGACAGGCCCACGGTGCCAAAGGCGCTTGCGACCTCGAAGCTGATATCAAGGAAATGGCCGTCGTGCGACGCGGTCATCAGAAAGATGCCGACAAACACAAGGATCAGGCTGATCGCGGTCAGGGCCATGACCTTGAGGACCTGATCCAGTGCGATGGACCTGCCAAAGGCGCTGAGTTGTTGCTGACGCCGGAAGAACGCGACGGTCGCCAGCAGCATGACGACAAAGGTTGTCACCTTGATCCCGCCTGCCGTGGATGCAGGGCCGCCGCCGATCAGCATGAGAGAGATGAACATCAGCGCCGTGCTGTCGTGTAATCCGGCGATATCGGTGGTGTTGAACCCGGCGGTGCGGGTGGTGACACCCTGAAACCAGCTGACGGTCAGGCGCGACGCTGCACTGTCGAACTGGCCAAGCGTCGCGGGATTGTTCCATTCCAGCAGGGCGAACATGGCCACCGACCACGGGATCAGGATCGCCGTGCCGGTTAGCATTATTTTCGTGTGCAGCGACCATGTGCGCCATGTGCGATGGCTGTAGATGTCGTGCAACACTACATAACCGATGCCGCCCACGATGAACAACGCGGGGATCACGATGTTGACGACGGGGTCGGTGGCATAGGGCACCAGACCCGTGGAAAAGGTCGAAAAACCCGCATTGTTGAAGGCAGAGATGGCGTGAAACAGCGATTCCCAAAGACCGGGCCAGAACCCGTAGATCGGCACAAAGGTCAGCGAGAGGAGGAGCGCGCCCACCACCTCGCAGAAGACGACGACCTGCAGGATCGTGACGACCAGCTTTGACAGTTGGTTGACGGAACTTTGGTTCAGATCCTCGCGCAGATAGATCTTGCCAGTGATGCCGACCGGCAGCCCCAGCGCGCCAAAGATCAGGACCGCGAATGTCATCAGGCCAAGGCCGCCCATCTGGATCAGCAGCGCCAGCACGACCTGCCCGACTAAGGTCAGGTCGGCCCCGGCATCAATCACGCCCAGCCCCGTCACAGTGACAGCAGAGGCAGAGGTGAACACCGCGTCCGACCACGTGACAGCGCCGGTATTTGCGATCGGCAGTTTCAACAGGCCCGCACCGATCACGATCAGCACGGCGTAAAGCGATGCAAGGATCAGCGGTGGCGGCAGTGCCCCCAACCTGCGGACGACGATCCCGCCCAAGCGTCCTGCCGCTGATCGGGGCCTGTCAAAGAGCATCGCCGAAACGACGCAGCTCTGGCCGTTTGCCCAGCACGATCAGCTTGTCCGCCTGTTCAAGGGTCAGGCCGGGGTCGTCGGGGGACAGGAACTCCGTGCCGCGCATCAGACCCAGCAGGCGCAGATCGAACCGCGTGCCGATATCAAGCGATGCGGTGGTCCGGTTGGACAGGCGGTCGGGGACGACGATGTTGACGACGCTGTATCCATTCCCAAGGCTGACATAGTCCTGC
>JBBREW010000147.1:0-6854 GCA_038225335.1 Rhodobacterales bacterium | reverse complement strand
CTGGGCCTGCCCCGCGGCATCGATGCTGAACGTGGGCTTGGCAATAATGCCGCCCACAGGCATTTCGGTGATCTCCTCGAACTGGCCATAAAAGGGCGCTGCGATGGCGTTGGCATGATTGGTTGCGAACCGCTCGCCATGGGTGGACGAGATATAAGGCCCGGTCGCAAAGTTGGTCCAGCCCGCGAACTGTTCCACCTCGGACCGGTCAGACAGGGTCCAGGATGCCATCATGGCCGTGGCATCGCCATCGAGCGCCGCCTGCTCCTCCAACGACTGCAGCAGGCAGTCGTAGACGGTTTGAAGTTCTGCCTCTGTCAGCTCAGGCGCAGGCGCGGCTGCCGCACAGGGGTTTGCGGCACACGGATTGGCCGCCGCACAGGACGCGGCGCAGGGGTTCTTGGCCTCACAGGATGCTGCGCAAGGGTTGGCAGCATCACAGGACGCGGCGCAAGGGTTCTTTGCCTCACAGGATGCTGCACAGGGATTGGCGGCATCGCAGGATGCGGCGCAAGGGTTCTTCGCCTCACAGGAGGCTGCGCAGGGATTGGCGGCATCACAAGAAGCAGCGCAGGGGTTCTTGGCGTCACTGGATGCGGCACAAGGATTGGCGGCGTCGCAGGATGCGGCGCAGGGATTGGCGCTTGTCTTTTTCAGGCGCGGAACAGCGCAGCCAGAGGCGGCACCTTTGGCTGCGGCACATGGATTTGCCGCACAGGGGTTGCTATCGGCTGTCTGGGCTGCAGCGGGTCCGGCGGACAGCGCCAATACCAGACCGGACGCGCCAAGGGTGCCCATCCCCATCATCAGAGTCACCGTCAGCATGGTCGTGGACCGCAGCCCCGTCCGCAGCGATCTTTGGTATGTATTGTTCCGCATGATCTTCTCCCTGTTGTGTGATGTCACGCCACGTCGGCGGATGGGCCGCGTGTCATTGGTAAGTTCGCTTGGATTGGCCACAAGGTTACATAACAATTGTGCCAGAGCGAAAATAAAGCAGTCACGCATCCAGCCGTCCTGTGGCAGTCTGCACTCCATGGGATGCACGCAGGCCATAGACCAATGCAATACGACCATGCCAGTCGGCCCGATCCAGACCCGCAGGCGTTGGATGCGCTGATGACGCTGGCGCAACAGGGGAACGCCACCGCCTACGAGCGCTTGCTGGCCGAGGTTGCCCGGCGGATGCGGCGGATGCTGCGCAGCCGTGCCCCGTGGCTAAGTGCCGCCGACAACGAAGACGTCGTGCAGGACATCCTGCTGTCGCTGCACCGGGCGCGGCACACTTGGGACCCGGCCCGCCCGTTCATGCCGTGGATCGTCACGATCGCGCGGGCGCGGCTGGCCGACAACGCCCGCCGCTATGCCCGGCGCAACGCCATCGGCATCGCGGCCGCCGATTGGACTGAAACCTTTCGCGATGCCCAGACGAACACCAATGCAGACACGGTGATCAACCTGCTGACCGTCCGCGAGGCGCTGAAGTCGCTGACCCCTGCGGAACGGCAGGCCATCACCCTGCTGCGTCTGCGGGAGATGAGCCTGACCGAAGCCGCGCGCGATAGCGGATCCAGCGTCGTGGCGCTGAAGGTTGCGGTGCACCGTGCAATGCGCAAATTGCGCAAGAACATCTGGATGGAGTGAACGTGCCGCACCACAACAATGAAACGGCCACCGACGCGCTGATCGACCGGCTGGCGGCGGATCTAACCCCGGTGCGCCCCCTGACGCATCCGGTGCGCCAAGGGTTGGGCTGGGCCGTGCTGGCCCTGCTGTTTGGTGCATTGATGGTCTGGGCCATGGGGCCACGCCCCGATCTGGCGCAGCGGCTGACCGACGGGCGGTTCCTGCTTGAACAGGGCGCGACGCTTTTGACCGGCGTGACGGCGGCGATTGCAGCACTGGCTTGGACCCGGCCCGGATCGCCCCTCACCTTGCGTCTGCTCCCCCTTGTACCGGCTGTGATGTGGGTCGGGACCCTGTCGCTGGGCTGCCTTGGCGACTGGTGGGCGCGCGGTGCAGCTGGTTTGCGGATCAATCCAGATCTGGCCTGCCTCACCTATATAGCCCTGATCGGATCGCTGCCTGCCGCAATCCTGTGGATCATGTTGCGACGCGGTGCCGTGCTGGCACCGCGACCGACGATGTTCTTAGCCGCATTGGCCGCGGCGGGCCTTGGCAACTTCGCCCTGCGGCTGTTTCATATGCAGGACGCAGCGTTGATGATCCTGATCTGGCAGGTCGGATCAGTCGCCCTGCTGACCGCCGTTGCCTGTGCCTGCGGACGCCACCTGCTGCCACCCCTGAACACACGGATCGCCGGATGATTACCACACCCCTGCCGCCCGTCGATTTCGATTCTCTGCCCCGCAACGACCTATTGGCCATGCAGGCCGCTGGCACCGAGGCCCTCGATTGCTTGCGCGTCCTGCGCAAGGTCAAGCTGAACGTGGTAGGCGAGGTGCTGAAGGATCAGGGCACTTTCGTCCGACTGACGCATTATCCCGACGGTGATGTCTATGACCGCGAGACGCATGCCCAATATTATTACCACGCCCACCGGTCCAATGAGCACGGCCATTTTCACCTGTTCCTGCGGGCCAAGGGAATGCCAGAGGGCTGCGCGCCGGTGCTTGATGCCGCCGGTCGCGACTGGACTGCCGGGGACAAGGCGCTGGCGCATCTGGTCGCACTGTCGATGGACAGGTTCGGCTTGCCCACGGGCCTGTTCACCACCAATCGCTGGGTCACGGCCGAAACATTCTATCCCGCCGCCGACGTGATCCGAATGCTGCCGCATTTCAAGATCGATCACGCCTGGCCCAGCTGGCCGACGAACCGCTGGCTCGGCGCTATGGTGCGCCTGTTCCGGCCGCAGATCACAGCACTGGTGCTGGCCCGCGACGCCGCACTGGCCGACCGGCGCACGGCATATCCCGACCGCGATGTGTATGAAGATCGCACGTTCGAAGTTATGAGCGAGGTCGCGATCAACATCGACGACCAGATGTCATCCATCGCAAAGGCACTGGACCCATGATCAAAAGCACAATCCGGTTGGCAACGTTCGCCGCAAGCCTTTCCACCACCTCGGCGGCAGAGCCTGCGGTCGCTGCGGCCTTTGCCCTGCCGACCGACCGCTATCCATACAACGTGCTGGGCGAACTCCCCGGCCACGGCGCGCTGGATGTGACACTGGCCAGTCGCCGCGTGCTGAGGATGGTCCTGCCCGACACCCGCGTGTTCGAGGATATTGTACCGCGTCTGGCCGACAACGACGGCGATGGCCAACCAGAGGTCGTCACCGTCGAAAGCGACCAGCAGCTTGGCGCGCGGTTGACCGTCTGGGCTGTCACGGGGGCCGAGGTTGCGCAGACCATTGCTTTGCTGGCCGCCACCGAGTTCATCGGCACGCGCTTCCGCTGGCTGGCTGTCTGTCGCAGGGATCGCCAACTTTGGACGCAACGGTACGGTCCAGATGGCCTACGTCGAGATGCCCCATCTGACCAAGCGCCTGATCGTCGTGCAGCGCGACGGGAGCAGCCTTGTGCCAGTGGCCCGGGTCGATGGCGTGACCAATCACCGGATCGGCGAGGACACCATCACCGGCTGGGTCCGCGACTGCGGTGCGGGGCCGGAAATCGTCCTGCCATCGGCCGACTGGGACCGTGTCATCGGCGTCAGCCTGAGCGACAATCGCTGGACGGCAACAGATTACGGTCGTTTCACCGACGCCGCAACGATCGACAGAGCCTTGGCCTGCGAAAATTGAACCCTTGTGCTGGCTATTACAATGTTGAAATCCTTGTGCAATTTAAGATTGGGCTCCGCCGTTGATCTTGCATATCCAGATATACAGAACAGAAATAAGCATCGCAACAACTGGACCTAGACGTATAAACTCGCTTGACGACGATGACCTTGAGAGCGCCACACGCCAGATCTTGGGCGGTGATAGCTTGATTGATCGCATTAAAATTGAAAACGGGCAGGTCACAATTGCTATGACACCCGAGGAAAGCCTGGCGTTTTACAAGCTACGAGGCAACGATATGGAAACTCTTTTCCCCGACAAGATGTGAATTGAACGAATGTCAAACCCCTCGAGCAAGACCACAGAAATTATTTTCAACGCCAAGTTCAACTTTAAAAAAAAGTAGGTATTTCGATATTCACATCTTGAGATTTAGCAAATTTCATCATGCCACTTTGTCGTTGGCAATAGAATGAAGTAACCAAACAAAAGGATTATAAAAAATGAATACCTATATCGCAGGAATAATCTCAGGGCTGATTGCGACAGTCGTTCTGTCAGTGCTGATGCTGCTCAAGGGGATGATGGGCATGATGCCCGATCTGGAAGTGATCGCGATGATTGCGGGCATGATGGGCGCGGGTGCCGTGATCCGCTGGATCGCGCATTTCATGATCGGCGCAGTCTACGGTCTGGTCTTCGCCTCGGCATCGCGTCCCGGCACGATGGGCAACATCGTCATGCAGGGCATTGGACTGGGCATCGTGGGATGGCTGGTGATGATGATTGTCCTGATGCCGATGACCGGCGGCGGTGTTTTCGGGCTGGCGATGCCCTCTGGCATGATGGTCCCGGTCGCAACGCTGATGCTGCATGTCATCTTTGGCGCGGTGCTGGGATTCAGCTACGCGAAGCTCGCAGACGGGCGTGTAGTCACGGCGTGAGCCGCCTCAAACCTTACCTTCACATACTGGACCTAATCAATGACACTCAATGACCATCAAAAGGAGCAGTGCGAAACGCACGACTTCGACTTTTCGGGGCTGCGTGCGCTCATTCTCAACTGCACGCTGAAACCTTCCGGAAAGCCGTCGAACACCGACGCTCTGTTGCAGGTGCCACTTGCCATCATGCAGGCCAACGGCATTGACGCCGAGATTCTTCGCCCGGTGGATTTCGATCTGCCGCCGGGTGTTTATCCCGACATGCGCGATCACGGATGCAAGACCGATGACTGGCCGGACATGTGCAAAAAGGTCATGGCCGCCGACATCCTGATCATTGGCACGCCGATCTGGCTGGGCGAGGAAAGCTCTGTCTGCCGCCGCCTGATCGAGCGGCTCTACGCCGAGTCTGGCAAGCTGAACGATCACGACCAGTCGATCTATTATGGCCGTGTCGGCGGTTGCATTGTGACCGGCAACGAGGATGGGATAAAGCACTGTGCCATGTCCATTCTCTACGCGATGCAGCATCTTGGCTACCTGATCCCGCCGCAAGCCGACGCGGGCTGGATCGGCGAAGCGGGGCCAGGTCCGTCCTACGCTGACGAAGGGTCTGGCGGTCCACAGAATGATTTCACCCAACGCAACGCCACCTTCATGACGTGGAACCTGATGCATATGGCACGCCTGCTCCGCGACGCGGGCGGCATCCCGGCCCATGGCAACCAGCGCAAGGCTTGGGCTGATGGCTGCCGGTCCGATCATCCGAACCCTGAGTACCGCTGACGTCGCCTTATGGAAGGTATGGGGCAGGACAGACCACTGCCAGTCCTGCGCCATATCTATTTTCGGCTGACGCAATCGCTATAGGCACTAATCGATGAGAAACACAAAACCCAACGCCGCGATTGACGCGACGATCGTTCAAGCTCTGTTTGACCAGGTCCGCAAAGGCACCGAACGGCTGACCGGATCCCTGTCGCCTGAAGACTCGATGCTGCAATCGATGGAGGACGCAAGTCCGCCAAAATGGCACCTTGCCCATACCACATGGTTTTTTGAGGAGTTCATCCTCAAACCGCGTCTGCCCGGCTATCAGACGCCTGATACGCGATTCGCATTACTGTTCAATTCCTACTATGTGCAGGCCGGGCCGCGACACGCCCGCGACAAACGGGGCCTGATCTCGCGTCCGGGCCTGACGGACGTGATGGACTATCGCCATCATGTCACCGACGCCATTGCGGAATTGCTGGCTTTGGGCCGTGACGACACGACCGAGATTGCGCAGATGGTGGAATTGGGCTGTCATCACGAAATGCAGCATCAGGAGCTGCTGGTGACTGATCTGCTGAACGCCCTGTCATTCAATCCATTGCTGCCACCCTACCGCGCGCCAGGACCACTGCAAGCCACGTCTGAAGTAGTACTGACCTTCGATAGCCATGCGGGCGGCCTGATCAAAATCGGCTATAAGGGCGCTGGCTTTGCCTATGATTGTGAGAGTCCGCGCCATCAGACCTGGCTGGCTCCTTATGCGATCGCGAACCGCCCTGTCAGCAACCGCGACTGGATCGCGTTTGTGGATGATGGGGGATACGATACACCCTGTGGCTCAACGATGGTTGGGCCATTCGTAATGCCCAAGGATGGGACGCGCCATTGTATTGGTGGCGGCAGGATGATGCGTGGTGGACCTACACGTTGCGCGGTGCGCAGCCGGTCAACCTCGATGCACCCGTCGTGCACGTCAGCTATTATGAGGCAGAGGCTTTTGCACGCTGGGCAGGCGCGCGTCTGCCGACCGAATCCGAATGGGAAAATGCTGCCACGGCACCGATTGCCGGCAATTTCCTGGATGGCGGCATCTTGCGCCCCCTGCCCGGCGGCGGATTCTGGGGCGATGTCTGGGAGTGGACGCAAAGTCTGTTCACACCCTATCCCGGCTTTCAAGCGCCAGACGGTGCCCTCGGGGAATACAACGGTAAATTCATGATCAACCAGATGGTCCTAAGCTCGACTTTGTACATTATGCGGCGAAGCATAGTGCCTCTGCCATGCGCACGATGCGGTCGGGCGGGATTTCTTGTGGTTTTCGGTTTGGCGGAGAGTGTTGGAAAATATCTCCGACCCACAGGGCAAGACGCACGCAAGCG
>JBBREW010000146.1:0-6945 GCA_038225335.1 Rhodobacterales bacterium | reverse complement strand
GATATAGGTGTCATGGGCAAAGATGACGGTTTCGGGGGCGGGCAGGGTCACGCCATCGGCGATGGCCGCGGCGCGGGCGTTGTGCTGGAACGCCGCTTCTGCCTGCGCCAGTTCGGCGCGGGTGTTGATCCCGCGGGTTTCAGATTCGTCGCATGTCACGACCCCGGCGGACAGGCCGCGCCCGCGTGCGATGCCGATGATGTCGGTCAGATAGTATTCGCCCGCCGCATTGTAGTGGCCGACCGCGTCGATCAGATCAAAGAGCGTATCGGCGTCCGCGCAGATCACGCCGGAGTTGCACAGGCTGATGGCGCGGGTCGCGTCATCGGCGTCCTTGTATTCCACGATCGCCTGCAAGGCGTCGCCCGCCATGATCAGCCGCCCGTAACGGCCGGGATCGGCGGCCTCAAAGCCCAGCACGACGATGTCATGACTGGCGCGCGCGGCCGTCATCCGGTCCAGCGTGTCTGCGGTCACAAAGGGGGTGTCACCATAAAGCACGATGACATTGCCCACATGACCCGAAAGCGCCGGACGGGCCTGTGCGACCGCATGGGCGGTGCCGCGCTGTTCGTCCTGCCGCACGCAGATGATGCGGTCGTCAAAGGCGCTGGCGACCCGGTCCACCGCATCCCCGCCGTGCCCCGTCACCACGACCGTGCAATCGGGGTCCAGCGCGCCCCCCGCCTGCAAGGCATGCACCAGCAGGGGTGCCCCTGCCAGCGGGTGCAGAACCTTTGGCAGGTCGGATTGCATCCGCGTGCCTTTTCCCGCCGCAAGGACGATCAATGCCGTTGTCATCTGCCTGTCGCGCCCCATCTGGAAGTGTCCGCGCGTTGTAGCCGTTCTGCGGGGGCAGGCAAGGGCGTGCGGTGTCACGAAGGTTTACCAAACCGTAACAGGGACCGCAGGGTCCATGGGGGAATACATGCGCACGGTCGTCTTTGATCTTGACGGAACGCTGGCCGATACCAGCGGCGATCTGATCGCGGCGGCCAATCTGTGCTTTCGCGATCTGGGGCACGGCGCGCTGCTGGACCCGGCGCAGGACGCAAAGACCGCCGTGCGGGGGGCAAAGGCGATGCTGACGCTGGGGCTTGATCGCATCGGCGCGCCGGATCAGGCGGTGGTGGACGCCATGTTTGATCCTTTGCTGGCCTATTATGCCGCCGCGATCTGCAACGACAGTTTCCTTTATGACGGTGCGGCGCAGGCGGTGGCGGGTCTGTCGGCTGACGGCTACCGCGTGGCGGTCTGCACGAACAAGCCGGTGGCGCTGGCGGATCAGCTGCTGGCGGCGCTGGGGTTGCAGGATGCGTTCCATGCGGTGCTGGGGGCGGATTCGCTGGCGGTGCGAAAACCCGATCCCCTGCATCTGACCGAAACCGTGCGCCGGGCGGGCGGCGATCCGGCGCGTTGTCTGCTGGTGGGGGATACCGAAACCGACTCTCGGACCGCTGCTGCTGCCGGGGTGCCGTGTGTGCTTGTGACCTTTGGTCCGGCGGGGGCTGATATGGCGGCGTTGCGGCCTGCGGCCCTGCTGGATCATTTCGACGATCTGGGCCGTGTCGTGAAAGGTCTGATCGGGTAGGGCATTGACGATGCCAGCGCGGCCCGTGACAGTCAGCCGCATGGGAGAGGTGTTCACAGGCCATTTCACGCAGCAGGAACCGTTGCCAGAGGCATCCATTGCCGCGGCAAACGCGGTGCTGCGCCATGGCCGGTTGCACCGGTACAACACCCTTGGCGACGAAGTGGCCGAGGTGGTGTTGCTGGAACAGGAATTCGCCGCCAGCACGGGCGCTGCCTTTGCGCTGGCGGTTTCATCGGGTGGCTATGCGCTGGGCTGTGCTGTGCGGGCCTGCGGGGTGCAGGCCGGTGACGCGGTGCTGACCAATGCCTTTACCCTTGCACCGGTGCCGGGGGCGATCATGGCGGTCGGGGCTGTGCCGGTCTTTGTCGGGGTGACGCCCGATCTGGTGATCGACATGGACGATCTGGCGGCCAAGCTGGGGCAGGCGCGCTATCTGCTGTTGTCGCATATGCGGGGCCACATCTGCGACATGGACCGCCTGATGGCGCTGTGTGACGGCGCGGGCGTCACGGTGATCGAGGATTGTGCCCATACCATGGGGGCGTCGTGGGCCGGGCGACCCACGGGCCGCTGGGGGCGGATGGGCTGTTTTTCCACCCAGACCTATAAGCATATCAACGCGGGCGAAGGCGGGCTGATCCTGTCGGACGACGCGGACGCCATGGCGCGGGCGATTCTTCTGTCGGGCAGTTACATGTTTTTCGGCACCCACCGCGCGGCACCGCCCGCTGCCGCCTTTGACGGTCTGGCACCGGATGTGCCCAATATGTCGGGGCGGATGGACAATCTGCGCGCCGCGATCCTGCGGCCACAGCTGCAGGATTTGCCCCGGCAGGCGGTGCGCTGGAACGCGCGTCATGACGCGGTGGCACGGGGGCTGGCGGGGGTGCCGGGGCTGGTGTTGCCGCAGCGGCCGGCGGCTGAACATTACGTGGCATCCTCGATCCAGTTCCTGTTGCCGGGGTGGTCGGGTGACGCGGTGCAGGCGGTGGTGGACCGCTGTGCCGCGCGCGGTGTGGTGCTGAAATGGTTCGGCGCAGCGCAGCCTGCGGGCTATACCTCGCGCTATGACGACTGGCGCTATGCGGCGGGACCGGCGCTGCCCGCGACCGACCGGGTGCTGGCGGGGCTGCTTGACATGCGGTTGCCGTTGACATTTGCACAGGAAGATTGCGCGCTGATTGCCCGGATCATCCGCGATGTCGTGACGCAGGTGGGGCAGGCATCATGAGGCTGGCAGAGGTCGAGGCACAGTTGCGCGACAACCTTGCCCGGATACACCGCAACAACGAGCAGTATTGCGTGCCCACCCGACCGACCGGCGACGGCACCCCCCATATCGAAGGCGAAGGACCGTTGTTCGCGCTGATCGTCGACGACGACGGGCGGGAAAAGTCGCGTGAAACCGTGGACGGCCACGAATTGCTGTATCGCGTCCTGCGCCGGGAAACGCGGCTGGCGGTGATGGATCTGGAACGCCGGACCCGGCGGGTCGAGGTTCCGCCCTGGGTCGTGCCGCTGCGCCGGGTCTGGCCCGGCGCGCTGGCGGGGCTGGTCGGGCGCGATGATTATTCCCGTGCCACATGGATCGACGCCCATGTGCGGTTGATGACCCATCTGCGCAGCGACTGGGGCGCGCGGGTGCAGCGGGAAAACGACGCCTTGCTGCGGCGGTATCCCCTGACACCGGCAGAGCGTGCGCAGTTCCGAAAGCTGGATCTGACAGAGTTCGGATTGCACCGCTGACGGACAGTCGCACAGGTGGCCAGAGAACAGGCTTGACGGACCGGCCCGGACGACCTTAGGAATTGAACGAGTGTTCAATAAAGGATGCGACAGATGTTTCATGCGGCCATGACCTTTGATCTGGGCGAGGATGTGAACGCCCTGCGGGACAGCGTTCATGGCTGGGCGCAGTCCCGGCTGAAACCGATGGCGGCGCGCATCGACACCAGCAACACCTTTCCTGCCGAACTGTGGCGCGAAATGGGCGATCTGGGCCTGTTGGGTGTCACCGTGTCCGAAGACTATGGCGGCGCGGACATGACCTATCTTGCCCATACGGTCGCGATCGAGGAGATCGCCCGCGCCAGTGCGTCGGTCAGCCTGTCCTATGGCGCGCATTCCAATCTGTGCGTGAACCAGATCAAACTGAACGGCACCGATGCGCAGCGGGCAAAATACCTGCCGCCGCTGGTCAGCGGTGCCCATGTCGGTGCCCTTGCCATGAGCGAGGCAGGCGCCGGGTCCGATGTGGTGTCGATGACGCTGGCGGCAGAGCGGCGCAACGATCATTACCGTCTGAACGGCACCAAATACTGGATCACCAACGGACCCGACGCCGATACGCTGGTGGTCTATGCCAAGACCGACAAGGACGCAGGCGCACGCGGGATCACCGCGTTCCTGATCGGAAAGGCGATGACCGGGTTCACCACCAGCGCGCATTTCGACAAGCTGGGGATGCGGGGATCGAACACGGCAGAGCTGATTTTCGACAACGTCGAAGTGCCGTTCGAAAACGTGCTTGGCGAAGAAGGGCGCGGGGTCGCCGTGCTGATGTCGGGCCTTGATTACGAACGGGTCGTGCTTGCGGGCATCGGGTTGGGGATCATGGCCGCCTGTCTGGACGAGATCATGCCCTATCTGGCGCAGCGGCGGCAGTTCGGACAGCCGATCGGGTCGTTCCAGTTGATGCAGGGCAAGATCGCGGACATGTATACCGCGCTCAATTCCGCGCGGGCCTATGTCTATGCGGTGGCGCGGTCCTGTGATGCGGGGACGGTGACGCGGGCCGATGCGGCGGCCTGCTGTCTTTATGCCTCTGAACAGGCGATGACGCAGGCACATCAGGCGGTGCAGGCGATGGGCGGGGCCGGGTTCATGGCCGATGCCCCCGTCGCCCGGCTGTTCCGCGATGCAAAGCTGATGGAAATCGGGGCTGGCACATCGGAAATCCGCCGGATGCTGATCGGACGGGAACTGATGGCGGCGATGGGATGACACGGCGCGCGCTGTTCCTGCCGCTGGCGGCGCTGGTGGTGCTGGCGGGCTATCTGGGACTGCGACTGGGGCAGCCGATGGACGAGACGACGATCATCGACCGGGCCGTTGCGCGCTATCTGGCAGAGGCGGGCGAGGCCGCGGCGCAGACCGACTGTGCCGCCACGGCCCACCCGCAGGCGCGGTTGGTGGTTGTGTGTCATCATGAAAGCGGGCGCAGCTACAGCTATGTCATGACCGACCGTGGGCAGGTGTTCGAAAGCGAAGGGCCAAGTGCATGAAAAGCGGAGATATTAGATGAACATCACACCGTATATGTTTGCTGTTGCATGTTTTTGTTCATTTCCCGTCTGGGCGCAGGACATGGTCTATGACGATCGTCCGACCCTGATCTGTCTGGAGGACGCGGGCCGCGAGGATGGGTCTGCCGCCGTCCGGCTTGCCTGTGCGGGGACGGCTGCCGATGTCTGCATGTCCGACAATGAAGACGGCTATACGACGCTTGGTATGGGCTATTGTTTCGACCGCGAGTGGCAGTTCTGGGACGCCGCATTGAACACGGCCTACGGCAAATTGATGGGGCTTTACCGCCTGCGCGACGCAGAGGTCGTGGCGAATGGGTGGGACATGGAATTGCAGGTCGACGCCTTGCAGGCGATGCAGCGGGCGTGGATCACCTACCGCGATGCGCGCTGCGATTTCGAGCGGGCAAAGTGGGACGGCGGCACGGGCGGCGCCCCCGCGACGATACAATGTCTGATGGCGGTGACGGCGGCCCAGACCATCCTGTTGCAGGACGGCATGGGTGAAGACCTGTGACCCGCGCGGCGCATGCAGCGGCCTTTGACCGGGTGGCGCAGGCTGCGGCATGGGCCATGGCGGGCGGGGGCGATGTGGCCCGCGACCGCCACGTCAGCCGGGGCAAGATGCTGCCCCGCGACCGGGTGGCCAACCTGCTGGATGCGGGGTCGCCCTTTCTGGAAATCGGGGTGACAGCCGCGCATGACATGTATGGCGGGGCCGCCCCCGGGGCGGGTGTGATTGCAGGCATCGGGCGCATCGGCGGGGTGCAGGTCATGGTCCTGTGCAACGATGCGACGGTCAAAGGCGGCACCTATTACCCGATGACGGTCAAGAAACACCTGCGCGCGCAGGAAATCGCGGCGCGCTGTCACTTGCCCTGCGTCTATCTGGTGGACAGCGGCGGGGCCAACCTGCCCAATCAGGACGAGGTTTTCGCCGACCGGGACCATTTCGGGCGCATATTTTACAATCAGGCCAATATGTCGGCGGCGGGGATCGCGCAGATCGCCGTCGTGATGGGGTCCTGCACCGCTGGCGGTGCCTATGTGCCGGCCATGGCGGATGTCAGCATCATCGTGAAGGATCAGGGCACGATCTTTCTGGCGGGCCCGCCTTTGGTCAAGGCCGCAACCGGAGAGGTCGTCACCGCAGAGGATCTGGGCGGTGGCGATGTGCATACACGCCTGTCCGGGGTAGCGGATTATCTGGCGCAGGACGACGCCCACGCACTGGCGCTGGCCAGGCAGGCCGTCGCCTCTGTTTCTCGACGTGATGTATGTGATATCAAGCGGTTGCAAAGCGAACCTCCGGCGTTTGATCCTGAGACGCTGTGGGATGTGGTGCCTGCGGACCTGCGCACGCCCTATGACATCCGCGCCGTGATCGACCGCATTGTGGACGGATCGCGGTTCGATGAATTCAAGGCGCGGTTCGGCGACACACTGGTGACAGGTTTCGCCCATATCGACGGCTGGCCTTGCGGGATCGTGGCCAACAACGGGGTGCTGTTCAGCGAAGCCGCACAGAAAGGCGCGCATTTCATCGAATTGTGCAGTCAACGGCGCATCCCGCTGATCTTCTTGCAGAATGTGACCGGGTTCATGGTCGGGCGGGCCTATGAAAACGAAGGCATCGCGCGGCATGGGGCCAAGATGGTGACAGCCGTGGCGACCACGCGGGTGCCCAAGATCACGATGGTCGTGGGCGGCAGTTACGGTGCGGGGAATTATGGCATGGCTGGAAGGGCTTACAGCCCGGATTTCATGTGGACGTGGCCCACGTCGCGCACCGCGGTTATGGGCGGCGAACAGGCGGCAGGGGTGCTGGCCACTGTGCGGCGCGACGCGCTGGCCCGCAAAGGTCAGGACTGGTCCGACGCAGAGGAGGCCGCGTTCAAGCAGCCTGTCCTTGACCAGTTCGCCACGCAAAGTGATCCGCTTTATGCCAGTGCGCGGCTGTGGGACGACGGCGTGATCGACCCGCGCCAAAGCCGCGCCGTGCTGGCGCTGAGCCTTGCTGCCAGTTGCAATGCCCCGATCGAGGAG
>JBBREW010000145.1:0-6958 GCA_038225335.1 Rhodobacterales bacterium | reverse complement strand
CGATTTGTGGCCCCAGCCGGAATAGCCGCCCGCCGTCAGTTCGCACCAGTCGTCCTGACAATCGCCAAGGCGGGCGATGACATTCTGTTCCAGCGCGGCCCGTTCGGGGGCGGTGTCGGATGGTTTGCTGCGCAGGGCCATCTGGTCCTGATCCACGATCACCGTCCGCACCCCTGACAGCATAGTGTAGTGGACCCAGCCGCCCTGACCTTCGCGGTCGATGACCCGGCGCCAGTGGCCGTATTCGGCAACCACCTGCAACGGCATGTCGCGGCGCTGAAACACCCAGTCGATGCGGTGCGTCAGGGACGGACCACGGCGGACGTTCGCCTCTTTGGCTTTCAGACTGACATAGCGGGGCAAGGGCAGATTTGTTTCAGGGCCAAGGTCGGGCGCTGTTGCGGTCGCGACGGGGGCGGACACCACGGGGGCGTCCTGCACAACGGATGCGGGGGTCGCGTCCTGTGCGTGCAGAACCGGGGTTGCCATCACCATCAGCCCCGCGGCCCAAAGGGTCGTCACACAGGCCGCGCGGGCGGTTGCCATCAATGGGGTCATGCTGCTGCTGCCTTCGACTGCCGGAAACGGGGTGCGTTGGTTCTTGTGCCTTGCGTCCCTGACTGGCAACCTGCCACCAGATTGCGGGTTTGAAAAGTGTCACTGGGGGAACAATGGCAGGGAAGAAGCTGAGTGTTGTCGTCACGCGACGGTTGCCAGAAGCGGTAGAGACCCGGATGACGGAATTGTTCGACGTCGTCTTGCGCAGCGACGACGCGCCAATGACGCGCGAGGCGCTGGCCAGCGCCCTGCAAGGGGCCGATGTGCTGGTGCCGACGATCACCGACCAGATCGATGCGCGTCTGCTGGGACAGGCGGGCGACCGGCTGAAACTGATTGCCAATTACGGCGCAGGGGTCGATCACATTGACGTGGCCACGGCGCGGCAGCGCGGCATATTGGTGACCAATACACCCGGCGTGCTGACCGATGACACCGCCGATATGACCATGGCCCTGATGCTGAGCGTGTTGCGCCGGATTCCCGAAGGGATGCGCATCGCGCAGTCGGACAGTTGGGCAGGCTGGGCCCCCACCGCGATGCTGGGTGGCCGGGTCGCCGGACGGCGGCTGGGCATCCTTGGCATGGGCCGCATCGGGCAGGCCGTGGCCCGGCGGGCGCGCGCCTTTGGCATGCAGATCCACTATCACAACCGCAAACGCCTGCGGTCAGAGGTGGAGGCCCCGCTGGAGGCCACCTATTGGGACAGTCTGGATCAGATGGTGGCGCGGATGGACGTGATTTCCGTCAATTGCCCGCATACGCCGTCCACCTTTCACCTGATGAACGCCCGGCGGCTGAAACTGATGAAACCGCAGGCGGTGATCGTGAACACCAGCCGGGGCGAGGTGATCGACGAAAACGCGCTGACACGGATGCTGCGTGCGGACGAAATCGCAGGCGCGGGTCTTGACGTGTTCGAAAGGGGACACGAAATCAATCCCCGGCTGAAGTCGCTGCCGAACGTCATCCTGTTGCCCCATATGGGGTCGGCCACCGTCGAAGGGCGTCTGGAAATGGGTGAAAAGGTGCTGATCAACATCAAGACCTTTGCCGACGGCCATCGTCCGCCTGATCTGGTGGTTCCCGGTCTGTTGTAGGATTGACGAATTGACGCCAGCGTATCACGTGCCATCTATGACGAAACGCAAAGGATTCTCTCCATGAAGACACATGTGATTGCCGCAGTGGCGCTCTGGGGGCTTGCCGCCTGTGCTGTGCCCGTTGAACCGACATCCTTCGACGGTAATGCTACCGGGACGGCTTTGCCAAACCAGCTTATCATCCCATCGACACCGCTGCCGGTCCCTGCACCGACGCCTGTCAGCACCACGTCGCTGGACGGTCCCGCCCGGACACCCGTGCCGCTGCCATCCACCAACGGCATGCCGCCACCCCCGGTCGAAGTCGGCGTTGTCGGCCCGCCGCCCCTGTCCCTGCCGCCGCTGGTCATGGACGAAGACATCGCCAGCTGATCCGGCACGACCAATCACACCGCTGCCCTGCCCTGTAGGGTCGGTCAGCGGTGTCTGCAACACGGGACGGTAGGGTGCGCATAAACTGCACACCCGGTCAGACCATGGAATCAGCGCGCAGGCGCTGTCATGTCTGCATAATTCATGCTGGAAAATCGCAACATATCGTTGTGGGCGCGTCCTGCCATCGGTTCCGGGGCCATACAGCCGCCCAGACCCATAAGTACAGCCACCGCCAAAAGCGTGGTGCGTTTCATACTGCTCTCCTCGAATCCGCATCTGACGTGCGGTGACCAAGGCATAACACATATCCCGGCGAATTGATCCCCCCTGACGCGAAAATGCCGTAATGACGGCGGCGCGTGTCAAAAATGCAAAGGCAGACTGGGGTTGGCGGCGGGTCAGGCTGCAGCACTGTTTGAACGTATGAGTCCGCTGTGCGCGGGCAGGGATGACCCGCCCGCGCAGCCGCTTAGCGGTAAACCTCGTCTTCTGTCGGAAAGGCGCGGGATTTCACGTCGGCGGCATAGCGTTTCACCGAATCCTCGATCATCGGGCCAAGCTGGCCATAGACCTTGACGAATTTCGGGGTCCAGGGGTTCAGGCCCAGCATGTCTTCCAGCACAAGGATCTGCCCGTCGCAATCGACCGATGCGCCGATGCCGATGGTGGGAATGGGCACCTCGCGGGTGATGCGGGCGGCAAGGGGTTCCACCATGCCTTCCAGCACGACGGCAAAGGCACCGGCCTCCGACACGGCGCGGGCGTCGTTGCTGTGGGCGTCCCATGTCGCCTCGTCGCGGCCCTGGGTCTTGAACCCGCCCATGACATGCGACGATTGCGGGGTCAGCCCGGTATGCGCCATCACGGGGATGCCACGGTCCACCAGAAAGTGGATCGTTTCCGCCATGCGCGCCCCGCCTTCGAGTTTCACAGCCCCGCAGCCGGTTTCCTTCATGATCTTGGCCGCATTGCGGAACGCCATGTTGGGGCTTTCCTCGTAGGTGCCAAAGGGCATGTCCACGACGATCAGCGCCCTTTGCGTGCCGCGCACCACGGCCTTGCCGTGCATGATCATCAGGTCAAGCGGCACACTGACCGTTGATTCCATGCCGTGCATCACCATGCCAAGGCTGTCACCCACAAGGATGAAATCCGCATAGCGGTCCACGATCGCGGCGGTATGGGCGTGGTAGGATGTCAGCGACACGATCGGTTCGCCGCCCTTGCGGTTGCGGATCTGCGGCACGGTCACGCGGCGCACGGTGGGGGTCTGGCTGCTCATGGGATGATATCCTTCTGGTCGATCAGCAGCACATCGCCGAACTGGGCGGACAGCATGATGCCGATGGGGGCGGTGGGGCGTCCGGTGGCCGGGGTGAAATCCGACTGATGGACAATATCAAGCCCGCGCAGATCGGCGCGGGGCGTGGTGGCAAGGGTCGTGCGGATCGCCTTGTCCGCATCCGCGACGGTGCCGCCTGCGGTGATCGCGGCCTTTGCCGCCAGAAGCGCGCGGTGCAGCACGGGCGCTGCGGCGCGGTCGTCGGGCGTCAGGCGCACGTTGCGCGATGACAGGGCCAGACCGTCCGCGTCGCGCACCGTCGGCACGCCGTGGATGGCAATGGGCATGAACAGATCGGCCACGATCCGGCGGATCACGGCCAGTTGCTGATAATCCTTTTCACCGAAATAGGCGGCATCGGCACCCACGATGTTGAACAGTTTGGTCACCACCGTGGCCACGCCCCGGAAATGGCCCGGCCTGACCGCGCCGTGATAGACCTGCGACAGATCCACCGCCTCGACGATGGTCTGATCGCCGAGCGGATACATGGTCGCCGCATCCGGCATGAACACGGCAGCCACCCCCGCCGCGCGCAGCAAGGCCAGATCGGCATCCTCTGACCGGGGATAGGTGATCAGATCGGCAGGGTTGCCGAACTGGGTCGGGTTGACGAAAATCGTGGCAACGACCGACGCGTGATCGGCCTGTGCCGCCGCCACAAGGGCCATGTGCCCCGCATGCAGCGCACCCATCGTCGTCACCAGACCGATGCTACCCGCCGGGCGCAGGCGGGCGACGGCGGCGCGCAGGTCCGGGATGGTTTTGCAGATCTGCATTGTGGTCCTGTTCCGGGCAATGGGCCGTGGCGGTCTGTGCCGGACCCTATCCGCAAGGGGTGCGGCAGGGCTGATCGGCGCGGGCGTCGGTTTCATGTCGTTTTGCGTCGGCAACTTCTATCACCGGCGTCCGCTTTGCACCAGATTGCAGGCAACGCATCTGACCAGAGGGAATCGGGCATGAAAACGCAGGTCAAGGCACTGGTCATCGGCGGCGGTGCGGTCGGCACGTCCATCGCCTATCATCTGGCGGCGGCGGGCTGGGATGATGTGATGCTGCTGGAACGGGACGAGCTGACATCCGGGTCCACCTGGCATGCGGCGGGTCTGCTGCCCTATTTCAACATGAGCTTTGCCACGACCCATATTCATGACTACTCCATCCGGTTCTACAAGACGCTGGAGGAGGAGACAGGCCTGAACGCCGGTTTCGCCGTGGTGGGCAACCTGCGCATGGCCCAGACGCAGGAACGGATGGAGGAATACCAGCTTTATGCCAGCACCGCCGACACCTGCGGCGTGCCTTATGTCTTTTTGACACCTGATGAGGTGAAGGACCGCTGGCCCCTGATCGAGACAAGCGATCTGAAAGGCGCGCTGTATCACAACACCGACGGCTATATTAACCCCGCCGATGTGACGATGGCGATGGCCAAGGGCGCGCGGCAGCGCGGTGTGGCGATCGAACGGCGCTGGCAGGCGGATGCGTTTCACTGGGACGGCACCCATTGGCAGGTTACCGCGACCAAGATGGTGGAAAAGGGCGGCAATCTGGTGCCGTCCGACGAACAGGTGACGATCACCGCCGAACACGTGGTGACCGCGTCGGGCAATCATGCACAGCGGACGGCACGCATGCTGGGGATCAAGATTCCGGCGATCCCCGTCGAACATCAGTTCATCGTCATGGATCAGGACCCGGCGCTGGTCGCGTGGCGCAAGGCGGGTCATGCCGAACACCCCGTGGTGCGGGACGCCGACGCGCAATCCTATGTCAGAGAAGAGCGGGGCGGCTGGATTCTGGGGGTTTACGAAAAACACGCCCCGGCGCGGTTCGAATACGGCGTGCCGGACAGTTTCCGCGCCGATCTGTTCGAACTGGATCTGGAACGGATCGAATCGCAATACCTTGCGATGATCCACCGGATTCCCAGTTGCGAGGAGTCGGGGCTGAAGAATGATTTCAACGGGCCGATCTGCTATACCCCCGACGGCAATCCGCTGGTCGGTCCGGCACCCGGTCTGCGCAATATGTGGCTGGCCGAAGGGTTCAGTTTCGGGATCACGGCGGCGGGCGGCACCGGATATTATCTGGCACAGATGATGGTGCAGGGCGAAGCGGACATCGACATGGCCAGCCTTGATCCGAAACGCTACGGCGACTGGATCACGACCGAATGGGCGGCGCGCAAGAACGAAGAAGCCTACGAACACGTCTATATCCTGCACCACCCGGACGAAGAACGGCCCGCCTGCCGTCCGCTGCGCACCTCTCCGGCCTATGATCGTCAACGGGCGCGCGGCGCGCAGTTCGGCTTGGTGAACGGCTGGGAACGGCCCACCTATTTTGGCCCAGTGGACGCGCCTGCGGATTTCGATCACGACAGCCGCAGTTTCCGGCGCGGCGCGTGGTGGCCCCATGCCGTGGCAGAGGCAAAGGCCATCCGCGAAGGCGTCGGTTTGATCGACGCCACCGCCTTTGCAAAACACCGGGTCAGCGGGCCGGGGGCCACGGCGTTTCTGGACTGGTTCACCACCAATGCCCTGCCAAAGGTCGGGCGCATCAATCTGACCTATGCCCTGACGGCGCAGGGGACGACGCGCAGCGAATATACCATCGTGCGGCTGGGGGTGGATGATTATTATCTTGTCTCTGCGGGGGCGTGGCACGCCTATGACCGGGATTACCTGCTCAAGGCCGTGGCCGACAAGGAAGGGGCATTCGGCCGCATCACCGTGACCGATGTGACAACCCAGACCGGGGTTTTCGCCATCGCCGGACCGAAATCCCGCGCTGTGCTGGCCGCTGTCATCAAGGATGCCGATCCGACCACGGCCTTGTCGAACAAACGCTTTCCATGGCTGTCGGCCAAGGCGATCGAATTGGGGATGTGCCCGGTGAATGCCATCCGCGTCGCCTATACCGGGGAACTGGGGTGGGAACTGCACCACCCGATCGAAATGCAGAATTACCTGTTCGATCTGCTGGAACGGGCCGGCGCAGCCCACGGGATGAAACTGGTCGGTGCGCGGGCGCAGAACTGGCTGCGGCAGGAAAAATCCTATCGCGCCTTCGGCAACGAATTGGGCCGCGACGCCACCCCGCTAGAGGCGGACCTGCCGCGTTTCGTGAACCTGTCCAAGGATTTTCACGGCAAGGCCGCGATGGAGGCGAAAGGCATCAGGTCCACCTGCGTCACGCTGCTGATCGACGGGCCACCCGATGCCGATCCCTGGGGCAGAGAGGCGCTTTATGCGGGTGATACCCGCGTCGGGCGTCTGACCTCCGGGGGGTATTCCGTGGCCTTCGGGTCGTCCATCGGCATGGGATATGTCCACACCGATCATGCGGCCGTCGGCACGCGGTTGCAGGTCAAGATGTTCGACAGCCTGTGGGATTGCCGGATCGTGGCGGATTCGCCTTATGATGGGGCCAATGCGACGATCCGGCAGGACGGCTGACGGGGCCGCCCAGGCTTCTATTTCAGACGGTCCTGCCTTTTGTCGGCGCGGGCCTGTTTCCAGCCATCGGCCCTGCGGCGCAGGCGGATGATAAAGGCCGCGACCGGGCGGCGCAGAAA
>JBBREW010000144.1:0-6994 GCA_038225335.1 Rhodobacterales bacterium | reverse complement strand
TTGCGGTTGCTGGACGATGTCCCCGTCGCGGTCGAGGAAATCTGGCTGGACGGTGACCGGGCCACCCGGCTGACAGCGGCAGAGCTGTCGGATTCGCTGTATCAGGTCTACCGCGACCGCTTGAACCTTGTCATCGCCGCGGTCGAGGACCGGATCAGCGCGCGTGCGGTGCCCGATTGGGCCCCGGCGGCGTTCGGCATCCGGCCGGGGGCGCTGGCCGCCCATATCACGCGCCTTGGCCGCGATGATGCGGGGCAGGCGGTGGAATTTTCGCGCACATGGTTCGATCCGGACCGGGCGCGCTATGTGTCGCGGATGGGAAAAATCTGACAATGACGGATCAATTGCACTATGGCGTCATCGGTTGCGGGATGATGGCACAGGAACACATCCGCAATATCGCCTTGCTGGGCGATGCCCGAGTCGCGGTGGTCTGGGACCCGGTGGCGGGTCTGGCGCAGGCGGCGGCGCTGTTGGCGGGGGGGGCGCGGGTGGCGTCCAGCCTTGATGACCTGCTGGCGGACCCGCAGTTGGATGCGCTGGTGATTGTCAGCCCCAATGATTGCCATGTGGCGCAGCTGACCCGGATCGTGCAGACCCGGCCCTTGCCCATCCTGTGCGAAAAACCGCTGTTCATCACCCCCGGTGACCGGCCCGTGCTGGATGCGCTTTTTGCGGGTTATCCGCACCCGGTCTGGGTGGCGATGGAATACCGCTACATGCCGCCGGTTGCTGCCTTTGTCGCACAGGCGCAGACGGTGACGGGCGGCATCGCGATGCTGAGCATCCGCGAACACCGCTTTCCCTTTTTGCCAAAGGTCGGGGACTGGAACCGGTTCAACGCCCGGTCGGGCGGGACATTGGTGGAAAAGTGCTGCCATTTCTTTGATCTGATGCGGTTGATCCTGCAATCGGAACCGGTGCGGGTCATGGCCAGCGCCGGGCAGGACGTGAACCACAAGGACGAACGCTATGACGGGCGCGCACCCGATATCTGGGACAACGCCTTTGTCATCGTCGATTTTGCCAGCGGTGCGCGGGCCATGCTGGAACTGTGCATGTTTGCCGAAGGGGCCCGCTATCAGGAAGAAATCACCGCCGTCGGTCCCGCCGCCCGGATCGAGGTGCAGGTGCCCGGCCCGGGGCGGTTCTGGCCGGCGGCCCTTGGCCCCGCACCGACGCCCTTGCTGACCGTCAGCCCGCGCGACCCAAAGGGGCCCTATACGGTGGAAATTCCCGTCGATCCGCTGCTGCTGGACGCGGGCGATCACAACGGATCGACCTTTTACCAGCACCAACGCTTTGCCGCCGCCGTGCGGGGGGCCGCCCCGGTCGAGGTGACGCTGGCCGACGGTGCCATCGCGGTGGCGATGGGGCTGGCCGCCCAGACCTCTGCCCGCGAAGGCCGGGCGGTGCTGCTGTAACGCGCGGTCAGGCCTGCGATTTCGCCCAATCGCGAGCGATCTTGCGGGCCAGCGACCATTTATGCACCTCTGTCGGGCCGTCATAGATGCGAAAGGCGCGGATTTCACGGAACACCCGTTCCACGATGGTATCCGCCGTGACACCCTGACCGCCCATGACCTGCACACAGTTGTCGGCAATCCGCATCAGCGCCTCTGACACAGCGACCTTGGCCATGGAGGATTCGGTCGTGCCCGGCGCGCCGCTGTCCAGCACATCGGCGCACCAATAGGTCGTCAGTTCCGCCTGTTTCAGATCGATCCGGTTCTGCGCCAGCATGAACCCCACCCCCTCGTGGTCGATCAAGGCCTTGCCAAAGGCGTGACGACGGTTTGCGTAATCCACCGCGATGTCCTGCGCACGCACGCAGGCCCCCAGCCAGCGCATGCAATGGGACAGCCGCGCCGGGGCCAGTCGCACCTGCGCATAACGGAACCCTTCGCCAGCGGCCCCCAGCATCTGATCGGCGGGCAGGCGCAGGTTTTCGATCGCGATTTCCGCATGGCCCCCGGGCATTGATCCGTCGATGGTATCAAGGATGCGCACAATCCGAACCGCAGGATGCGGCAGATCGACAAGGAACATGCATGCGCCATCGTCGGATTTCGCCATGATGATGCCGACCTTGGCCCCGACAACGCCGGTGATATAGGTCTTGCGCCCATTGATGACCCAGTGATTGCCGTCCGGCATGCAGGTGGTCTGCATCATCGACGGATCGGACCCGGCCCCGCCATCGGGTTCGGTCATGAAAAAGGCTGACCGCGCATCGCCACTCAGCAGCGGTGTCAGGAAACGGTCTTTCAGGTCCGCACTTGCGACCTTGGCCAACAGGAACATGTTGCCTTCGTCCGGGGCGGCGGTGTTCAGCGCCACAGGCCCCAGCGGCGACAACCCGGACCGGATCAGCACCGCAGCCGTTTCGCGCTGCGTCAGATGCCTGCCATCCGGCAGGATATGCGGCGTCATCAATCCGGCGGCGCGGGCGCGGTCCCGCAGATCGGCAACCAGATCCTCTGTCGGGCCATGGGCGTCGTGGCGCGGGTCCTTTTCAAAGGGGATGACCACATCGCGCACAAAGGTTTCGACCCGGTCCGCCAGTTCAAGGGCGCGGGCGCTGATCCCGCTGCGTTCCAGCGCGGCGGTCATATGGGGGTTCAACATGTCAAAACCTGCAAGACTGGGAAAAGAGTGAGTAAGGGGCCGCGTTCATTTCGGCGCCATGCGGATCGCACCGTCCAGACGGATGACCTCGCCGTTCAGCATGGGGTTGTCGATGATGGCCAGCGCGAGTTTCGCAAACTCTGCCGGTTGCCCCAGCCGGGACGGGAACGGCACCTGCCGCCCCAGACTGTCCTGTGCGTCCTGTGGCAGGCTTTCCAGCAGCGGTGTCAGGAACAGACCCGGCGCGATGGTCATGACGCGGATGCCAAACCGCGCCATCTCGCGGGCGACGGGCAGGGTCATCGCCACGATCCCGCCTTTGGACGCGGCATAGGCCGCCTGACCGATCTGCCCGTCATAAGCCGCGACAGAGGCGGTGTTGATGATGATGCCGCGTTCTTCACCCAAGGGATCAAGGCGTTGCATCAGGGCTGCGGCCTGCGACAGGACGTTGAACGTGCCCGCAAGGTTCACATTCACCACCGCCATGAAATCCGCCAGCGCCAAGGGGGTGCCGTCGCGGTCCACCACTTTGGCGGGGGGGCCGATGCCGGCACAGTTCACCAGAATGCGGGCAGCCCCCTGCAGGCCCTGCGCATCGGCCAGCGCCTGCGCCACGCTGGCGGGGTCGGTCACATCGGCGTGGCAAAAGACGCCGCCCGCCTCGCTTGCTACCGCCTGCCCAAGGGCGGTGTTGCGGTCCAGCACAGCAACCTGCGCGCCCGCAGCCGCCAGTGCGCGCACCACAGCGGCCCCAAGGCCCGATGCGCCGCCCGTCACGACGGCGGTCTGTCCAGCGATGTCCATAATGGTCCCCTCCCACAGGTGCCTGCGCCTTTCGGGCGTCGCCCGCATCATCGCACTGCCGCGCGGCAAAGGTCCAGACCTGCCCCTGCGTGCACCTGCCTGTGCCTGGCCGTGTCCTTGCCCGCGCCCGGCCGTGTCCCCTCCGGGGTTGCGCCGGATCACCGCCTGCGGGATGGTCGGGCACACAGCCATGCAGGACGCTTGCGATGACCCTCACCGATCTTGACGCCCTTGTTGATACCCTGTCGCTGACCGAACAGGTGCAGCTTTTGTCGGGGGCCGATTTCTGGTCCGTTGCAGGGCCCGGCGACCTTGGCACCCTGCGGGTCACGGACGGGCCGAACGGCGCGCGCGGCGGCGGGTCGCTGATCGGCGGCGTCAGTGCGGCGGCCTTTCCGGTGGGGATCGCGCTGGGGGCCACATGGGACCCGGACCTTGCGGCACAGATCGGCGCGGCTTTGGCGCAAGAGGTGAAATCCAAAGGCGCGCATATGCTGCTGGCGCCCACGGTGAACATCCACCGCAGCGTGACCAACGGCCGCAATTTCGAATGCTACAGCGAAGACCCCGAACTGACCGCCGCACTGGCGGTCGGCTATATCACCGGGTTGCAGGGGCAGGGCGTCGCCGCCACGATCAAGCATTTCGTGGGCAACGAGTCAGAGATCGAACGCACCACCATCGAATCCGTCATCGACGAACGCACCTTGCGCGAAGTCTATCTGCGCCCCTTCGAGGATGCGGTGAAAAAGGCGGGCACCTGGGGCATCATGTCGTCCTACAACCAACTGAACGGGTCCTATACGGCCGAAAATACCTGGCTGCTGACCGATGTGCTGCGCGGCGACTGGGGCTATGACGGGATCGTCATGTCCGACTGGTTCGGATCGCGGTCCACGGCGCCCACCGTGAACGCAGGGCTTGATCTGGAAATGCCCGGCCCGACCCGCGACCGGGGTGACCGGCTGATCGCTGCCACAGCAGACGGACAGGTCGATGCGGCCACGGTCCGGCAACTGGCCCTGAACATGCTGCGCCTGATGGACCGGGCGGGGGCGTTGCACGACACGCGCCCGCACACGGAAATGGCCGACGACAGCCCCGCCACCCGCGCCCTGATCCGCAAGGCGGGAGCCGCTGGTTGCGTGCTGTTGCGCAACGACGGACTTTTGCCGCTGGCCACGGGCACCCGCCTCGCCGTGATCGGACCCAATGCGGCCACCGCACAGATCATGGGCGGCGGGTCGGCGCAGTTGAACCCGCATTACGCGATCAGCCCGCTGGACGGGCTGCGCGCGGCGCTGGGCGACGCATCCGTGACCTATGCGCAGGGCTGCACGAACCATTGCTGGGAACCCGTTCTGACAGGCCCGTTCCGCGCCGATTACCGGTCAAAAAGCGACCCCGACGGTGCCGTCGTGCATACCGAACACTGGGAAGGTCCACAGGCCTTCCTGATCCCCCCCGCCGCCGGTGGCCATCTGGCAGAGGACGACGTCCACCTGACCTTGACGGGCACCTATACCGCCGGGCCGCAGGGCGGCGTCCACCGCGTCGGCATCCACGCCACCGGCCCCGCGCAGGTCTTTGTGGATGATGTGCTGGTCACGGACGCCAGCGACTGGCGCAAGGGCCGCACCTTTTTCGAGGAAGGCAACGACGAGGTGGTGGGCGAGGTCACGCTGGCACCGGGCCAGACCGTCGCCCTGCGGATCACCTATACCGCGCGCAAGGGCGACAACCTGCAGTTCAACGCCCTGCGGGCGGGCATCGGTCGGCCCATGGATGCGGATGACATCGCCGCCGCGGCACGGATTGCCGCCGCGGCCGGCGTGGCCATCATCTGCGTCGGACGGTCGGGGGAATGGGACACCGAAGGGTCCGACCTGCTGGACATCGACCTGCCCGGCGACCAGAACGCCCTGATCGCCGCCGTGCAGGCTGCCAATCCGCGCAGCGTCGTCGTGTTGCAGACCGGTGGCCCGGTGGCGATGCCCTGGGCCGATGATGTGTCCGCGATCCTGCAAGCCTGGTATCCGGGACAAGAAGCAGGGAATGCCATCGCCGATGTGCTGTGCGGCCACGCGGACCCCGGGGGGCGGTTGTCGCAAACCTTTCCCCGCGTCTGGGCGGACAACCCGACGCACAGTCAGGACAGGCAGGTCTATCCCGGCATGTCAGGCCGTGTGCGGTATGAAGAGGGGCTGTTGATCGGATACCGCCATTACGACCGCCACGGGATCACGCCGCTTTACCCCTTTGGGCACGGCTTGTCCTATACCACCTTCGATCTGTCGAGGCTGGAGGCGCGTCCCGATGGGGATGGCGCTGCCGTCAGCCTGACGGTCACCAATACCGGCACCCGGGCAGGCAGCACCGTCGTGCAGGTCTATGTGTCAGAGGCAACGCCGCAGATCGACAGCCCGGACCGCGCATTGAAAGGCTTTGCCAAGGTCCACCTTGCGGCAGGCGCGTCGCAGACGGTGACGATCCCTGTGGGCCCGCGCGCCTTTGCCCATTGGGACCAGACCGCAAGGGGCTGGCGGGCGGATGCGGGCCTTTACCGCGTCGCGGTGGGGCAATCGTCGGCCGCGACACCGCTGACGGCCGACTTTGCGCATCAAGGATGGACCGGGCCGGTCTGACGGGGTGTGAGGGTGTGAGGGCCTGTGTGAGGGGTGACCGGGGGTGTCAGGGGGGCCAGCCCCCCCGTTCGCTGCGCGGCCGTCCCCCCGGGATATTTTGGACGAGAAGAAGCCCGAAGGCCGCTGCTTGCAAGGATCGCCGGATCACGCCGGATCAGGTGTCGTCCTTGCGTGTCACATAGCCCAACCGCAGATCGCGGGCCGTGGCCGCAGGGTCGCGCAAGGCGGGATCGCCGTAGCCCGCGCCCCCCGGAAACGCCAGCATGACACGCCGTCCCGCAGGCACGGCTTGGCGCCCCTTGCCCCGCAGCGGCGTGCCATCGTCGAGCGAGACCGAGGTCGCGGCCCCCGGCCCGCCGCCGTGACGCCCGCGGGCCGGATGGTCGACCCGGTCGAACATCGCAGAGAAGTCGGCGATGTAGCCGGGACGTGTCCCCACCTCCATCAGCTGACCCAGCCCGCCGCGGAACTGACCGGTGCCGCCCGAATCCGGTCGCAGTTCCTTGCGCCAGATGACGACGGGCCCTGCGTGTTCCGTCGCCTCGACCGGCATCGTCATGACGCCGGACGGAAAGGCGGTGGCGGACAGCCCGTCCAGCGTCGGACGCGCCCCCGCACCGCCAGAGTTGAAGGCCAGCACCTCTACCCGTCGCGCACCCGGAGGGGCATCCGGACCCGGTCGCAGCGAGACCTGAAAATTGCACAGGCATCCGGCACCTTCGGCGGGGACAAGGCCGGGCAGCAGCTGGTCGAGGGCGGCAAAGACCGTGTCGGGCACCAGATGGCCGATCACATGGCGCAGGGCCACCGGGGCCGGATGCACCGCGTTGACGATCGTATCCGCGGGGGCGGTGACGCGAAACGGTGCAAGGCTTGCTGCATTGTTGGGAATATCGGGTGCGATCGCGCATTTG
>JBBREW010000143.1:0-7107 GCA_038225335.1 Rhodobacterales bacterium | reverse complement strand
AGAAACGTGCGATAGGGCGGGGCCAGCAGGGCGCGGGCAAAGACTTCTCCGTCCAGCCCATCGGGTAAACGCGCCAGACCGATCAGACCAGCTTGGGGCCGCACCCAAGTCAGGCCCGGTGTCGCGCGGACGAACGCATCCATCAGGGCCAGTCCGGCCTGACCTTCCGCGCGTGCTGTGGCAAGGGCAGAGGCAAGGCGGGCGGGACGCAGTGCAATTTCCGCGATGACTTCTCCCATGATGTTCATGATTTCACTTGAATTTTCGCGCAGGATCAGGGCGTCCATCACGAGTGATGGATCCCGGCAGATCAGCCATCCCGTGCGCAATCCCTGTAGCCCCAGAGCCTTTGATACGCTGCCGGTGGTGATGCCGCGCTCGTAAAGGCCTGCCACCGACGGCGCGCGCGGGCCTTCCCATTCCAGCCCGGCATAGACCTCGTCCACCAACAGCCAGGCACCAGCGGCGCGGGCAATGTCGACCACCTCGGCCAACTCGCGCGCGTCCATCATGCGGCCCGTCGGATTGTTGGGATTGGTCAGGAATACGAGTTTCGTGCCGGGTGTCACAGCGTCGCGCAAGCGGTCCAGCGGCAGGCGCCAATCGTCCGCCTCGTCCCTTGGAACTGCGACGACGTCGGCCTGCTGGGCGCGGCCCAGAACGGCCGCCTGCGGCCAGCCAGGCGTGTCGGTCACCAGCCGGTCACCGGGCTGCAAAAGCTGGCGCAGCACAAGGTAATTTGCCTCGGCCGCACCGGCGGTGACCAGAACGTCATCGGCCGCGCAAATGCCGTTCAGGCCCGCCTGCGTCAGAATGTGGTCGCGCAAGGCAGGCAGACCCCGGAATGAACGCTGGTTCCAGTCGAGTGAGAGGTTGGGGTCGAGGTCGCTCAGGAAATCGCCCAGCCGCGGCGAGGTAGAGAGCGAGAACCCGACGATGGCCTCGGGAGTCTGGGCGGTCGTCTCGAGAAGGTAATCGAAGAGCTTGTGAATCTGGACTTTCATCGGCATGTTTTCCCCATGATGGATATTGCGCTACTCAAAGGCCGACCAGCCCGTCTGACCGTTCTGGATTTTGGATCGTTCCGTGTGCACGCCGGGCCGCGCGATATCGGGATTTGCGGCTTTCTGGTCACCACTGACGCCGGCGAACACGTCCTGATCGACAGCGGATTTCCGGCCAAATACGCGGACGATCCCCACGGGGCGACCGAAGAGGACAACCTTGGCACCTTCGGCGCGGTCCTGTCGATCACCCCCGACAACATGCCAGCCGCACAACTGGCCCTTGCGGGTGTCAGTCCTCAGGATATCGACCTGTTCATCATGACCCATACGCACATCGACCATCTGGGTGGGTTGTTCGACTTTGCACAGGCGCCGTTGCTGATCTCGGCGACCGAGCGCGCCTTGCCCAAACCGCTTTATTGGAGTGGTGGGCAGCCGTGGGACTGGCCGGATCGGCGCTATGTCACGGTGGCGGACGATGCCCGCATCGGGCCGGGGTTCGAACTGTTTCAGGTGCCGGGCCATGCGCCGGGGCAGATCGCATTCCTGCTGGAGCTGCCGCAAACCGGACCCGTTCTTTTGGCGTCCGACGCGATCTCTCGCCCCTCCGAGATCGACGAGGCGTTCGACACTGCGTGGCATCCCGAACAGGCCATCGCCAGCGCAGCACGTCTGATGCAGATTGCGCAGCAGCGTGACGCCTTTGTCATCTACGGTCACGGTCCCGATCAATGGCCTACCTTGCGCAAATCACCCGCCTTCTACGATTAGCGGACATCGCGCCCCTGGTTCAGGATGATGACGTTGCCGCTGCAGATGTCGCCAGCCTGTGATATCAGAAACCCGACCCAGGCGGCGATTTCTGACGGTTGCATGGGGCGTCCGTGGGGCATCTGCGCGATCGCTGCGGCCAGCACCTCTGCGCTGACGACATTGAACAGCGGGGT
The DNA here is from genome assembly GCA_038225335.1 of Rhodobacterales bacterium. Classification (GTDB taxonomy): domain Bacteria; phylum Pseudomonadota; class Alphaproteobacteria; order Rhodobacterales; family Rhodobacteraceae; genus Loktanella. The sequence continues at coordinate 5,153 of JBBREW010000143.1, read as the reverse complement.
TTCCGTCATGGCGGGGGCGATGGAATTGACCGCGATCCTGTCACTGGCATAGCGACGCGCCAGATCCTTGGTCAGCGTGTCCAAAGCGGCCTTGGACGCGCGGTAGTGAGGCGGATCGAAGACGTCGAAGTTATAAGCGCCGTTCGACGAAATGTTGACGATCTTGCGCACGCCGTCACGCCCCGCCATCAGCGGCACAGCGGCCTGACAGCAGTGGAAGGCCGCGTTGAAATTTAACTGCATCTGCGCTTCAAGTTCTTGGTCGGGGATGTCGGGAAACGCGGACATGAAGCAGGTGCCGGCATTGTTCACAAGCCCGTCCAACCCGCCGATGGCGGCAAAGGTCTCTCTGATCGCGGTGGGTTGCATCAGATCGACGGTATGGCACTGCACCGCATCGCCGTGCAGGTCGACCAGTTCCGCCAGCCCGTCCGCATCCCGGTCAAGTGCGGCCACGGTCAGGCCGTCGTCGATCAACCTTGCGACGATGGCACGACCCAACCCCCCTGCAGCGCCGGTCACCGCCACTCTTCGATCCATTGCCGATCCTCCGATGCTTGTGGTTTTCCATCCTGTGGATTAACTTGCATTTGCATATGATGAGAGGCAAGGGCATGCGCGAGATTCTAGGTGAAATCCGCTTGCCGACCCAGGAACTGCGCGACGATATCCCGTTTTTCACCAAGACGCTGGGCATGCGGCTTGATATGATCTTTCCCGCCGACGACCCGTCGGTCGCTGTCTTTTCCGGTCATGGACTGCGCCTGCGTATTGAAAAGGGTGCGTCCGAACCTGCCGGCACCCTGCGGTTGCGGATGGAAAATCCCGACGATTTTGCCCATGGTGCGCGGGTGCTGACCGCGCCCAACGGGACGCGGATTGAAATCGATGACATGCATCCGCCGCTACTTATGCCAGAGCCGGTCAGCTCTTTCATCGTCCGGCGTCTGGCCGACAAGGCACCTTGGATCGTGGGGCGCGCGGGCATGCACTACCGGGACCTGATCCCGGACCGGCTTGGTGGTTCGATCATCGCCAGCCACATCCGGATTCCCGACGGTGGCCCGGTGCCCGACATGGTGCATTACCACACGGTCGGGTTTCAGCTTATCTTCTGTTATCGCGGCTGGGTCGATCTGGTCTACGAGGATCAGGGCGAACCGTTCCGCCTGCATGCAGGCAACTGCGTGATCCAGCCCCCGCAGATCCGGCACCGTGTCCTTTATGCGTCTGACAACATCGAAGTGATCGAGGTCGGCGTGCCGGCAGAGCACGTCACGACAATCGATCACGAGATGACCCTGCCCAACGGGCCAGCCAACCCGAACCGCACGTTTCAGGGCCAGCGCTTTGTTCACCATCGCGCCGAAGACGCGACATGGGTGCCGTGCCGCCTGCCGGGCTACACCGCCCGCGATACAGCCATCGCGGACAATACCGCCGACATGGCGGGCGTCTCTGTCATCAGGCGTGCGCAAGGCGATCCGGTCTGGGCCATCCACGATGCCCCCATCCTGTTCACCTTCGTCATGGAAGGCGGCATGACCCTTGAAGGCGAGGGGCGTGATGCCTGCCGGTTGGAGCCGGGCGATGCCTTTGTCGTGCCGCCGGGCCATGCGACGCGTTACGCCGATCCAACCGACGATCTTCAACTTCTCGAAGTCTGTTTGCCGGGCACGTTCGCCACGGAGCTGAGATGAGCGACCCTGCCTATTTCCTGAATCATTCCATCGGTCAATATCCGGGCAAGGCTGCCGACATGACTGCGGCCACGGCAGAGTTTGCCCGGATCTGGGGGGCCGGCGACGACTCTCAATGGCCGCAGGTTTTGGCTGCAAGGTCAGCATTCATCAGCCTGTGGCAGGACCTGATCGACGCGCCTGCTGGCACGCTGACCACGACCGAGTCTGTGACCGCTGGCCTTTACACGGTCCTTGGCGCCCTGCCGCCAGAACTGCTGAGCGGCAGGCGTGTCCTGGTGTCTGCCGACTGCTTTCCCAGCCTGCATTTCCTGCTTGCCGGCCTTGCGCAGCGTCGCGGTTTCACGCTGGAAACCGTGCCTTTGAGGGAGGGTGAAAACTGGGTGCGGGAGGATGATCTGATGTCCAGACTGGGACCGGACGTGGCCCTGACACTGGTCACGCTTGTCACCTCGACCGCCGGATACCGCGCCGATCTGGACATATTGTTGCCGGCGATCCAAGCCTGCGGGAGCCTTGCGATCCTTGATCTGACGCAGGGGATCGGGGTCGTGCCGGTTTCTCTGACAACCGTTTCCGCCGACATTGTCATCTCTACATCGCTGAAATGGCTTTGTGGCGCGCCCGGAGCAGGGATCCTGCAAGTGGCGCCAGACCTGCTGCAAGCCTGCGCGCCGGAATTGCGGGGCTGGTTCAGCCAGCCAGACCCATTCTCGTGGGATCTGGAAGGTTTCCGATACGCGGACGATGCCCGCAGGTTCGATGCGGGCACCCCGGCACCACTGGCAGCCGTCGCGTCGCTTCCCGGACTGCGCTGGCAGGCCGGACAGGGCTGTGCGGTGCTGCTCGATCACGCGCAAGGTCTGGGTGACGTCATTCTCGATGGTTCAAAAGCACTGGGGCTGACCCCCGCCACGCCGGTGGAGCGCGCCCGCCGCGGGGGCAGCGTCATGCTGCGTCTGCCAAGCGACTGCGACCCGCGCCCGGTCGTGGCCGGGCTTCGCGCCGCCGACGTCTATGCGGATGCACGCGGTGCAGTTCTGCGCCTGTCACCCGGGGCCACGACGACAACCTGTGACGTGGACAGACTGATGTCCTGCTTGCGCGATCTTCTGTGACGGCGCGCTTGCCAGAGCAGCCTACCATTCCTGTAAATCAAAGGCTTCTGACATGACCGGAACCGTCACGCGCAAACATCTGTTCGAGCTTCCCGAGGGCGTCATCTATCTGGACGGGAACTCTTTGGGACCGTTGCCGACATCGGTTCCGGAATACGTCGGACGAATGGTTGTCGACGAATGGGGGCAGATGCTGATCAGAGGATGGAACAACGCAGGTTGGTTCACCCAGCCCGGCCGCGTCGGCGACATGATCGGTCGCCTGATCGGGGCACCGGCAGGGTCTGTGATGGCGGGTGATACCCTGTCGATCAAGGTTTTTCAGGCCTTGGCGGCGGCCTTGCAGATGAAACCGGGCCGCAAGGTTGTCCTGACCGACAGTGGCAACTTTCCGACCGACGTCTACATGGCACAGGGCCTGCTGGATCTGGTCGGTCAGGGACATCGCCTGCGCATCGTCGCACCCGAAGACGTGGCACAGTCGATGGGTGACGACATCGCGGCTGTCTTGCTGACCGAAGTCGATTATCGCACCGGGCGACGGCACGAGATGGCCGACATCACGCGCGCAGCACAGGCAGCGGGATCGGTCATGATCTGGGATCTGGCCCACAGTGCCGGTGCTTTTCCGGTCGATCTGGCAGGGTCCGGCTGCGAATTTGCGGTCGGTTGCACCTACAAGTATCTGAACGGGGGGCCCGGTGCGCCGGCTTTCATCTATGTTCACCCCGATCTGGCAGAAAACGCACGACCCGCGTTGCAGGGCTGGATGGGCCACAACGCCCCTTTTGCCTTCGATATCGATTACCAGCCTGCCGGCGGGGTGGAGCGTATGCGCGTTGGCACGCCGCCCGTCATCCAGATGTCAGCGCTGGAAAAGGCCCTGTCGGTCTGGGACGGTGTTGCGCTGTCGGATATCCGCACCGCCTCGGTCGCGCTGATGGAGCAACTGATCGCAGAGGTGGAGGCGCGATGCCCGCAACTCACTCTCGCAAGCCCGCGCGACCCACAACAGCGGGGCTCACACGTCTCGTTCAAATTCGACGAAGGCTATGCCGCGATGCAGGCGCTCATTGACCGTGGCGTCATCGGGGATTTTCGCGCACCTGATATCATGCGCTTTGGGGTCACACCGCTTTATCTGGACGCGGCAGACATCACAGCGGCGGTCGACATCATGGCAGAGATTCTTGCGACCGAGGCATGGCGCGATGAGAAATATCAGGCGCGCGGTTCGGTGACCTAGGTAAGCAGAGACGAGTAGTAAATCTTAACGATGAGAGGTGGGTCGGCTTCTCGAAACAGGTTCCCGGCGTTTTTTCGTCAGGCGATGGACGAGGTTTTCGGCTGCCTCCAGTGTAATCGACGTCCGTCAGGCCAGTCCGCGCCGGATGAACCAGTCTGAGCGATGTTGAACCTGTCGCCGCCGCGGGAGTTGCCAATGTATGCGTTCTGACGACATAAATCGCATTGTGCCGCACCGGACGCGCTAGCCCAACGCATCCAGCCTTTCTGTCATTCTGGGGCGGTGCCAGTCGCAAGCCTTTTCAGCGGCTGTCAATCTTTACGTTTCGATTTTTCGGACGCCGGCCCAAGGTTGGCACTGATCTGTTCGCCCAGTTTTTGCAGGCTGGGTAGCTGCACAGCCATGTCCATGATCGCGTCAATGGTGGCATTCACCGGCGAGGCGGGGCGGGTGGCGCCATCGCCGCCGGTGCCGCCCAGACCGCTGAGGTGGTTGATGCTGATGCCAGTGATCTTTTCGGCGGGGCGCACCATTTCGGCCAGAATACGCGGCATTGCCTCGAGCCGTGCTTTTTCCAGATCCAGTGCGATGATCGCGTCCGAACGGGCGTTTTCGGCGTCGATCTGGGCGCGTTCAGCCTCGATCCGCGCCAATGCGACGATCTTGGTGGTTTCTGCTTCTGACCTGCGGGCCTCTGCCTTGTCGGCGGCGGTGGCCTTGTCCGATGCTGCGGTGATTTCGGCGCGTTTGGCGGCGGCTTCGGCCTGTTCCTGTGCGGCGATCAGGGCCAGCGCGCGGCGGCGTTCCGCCTCGGCCATGGCGCGGGCAGTTTGCACGGATTCGCTTGCCGTGATGGCTGTGGCACGGGCGGTGTCGGCGTCAGCGCGGGCGCGACTTTCTTCCTGACTTTTGGCAAAAATCTGGATTTGCCGGTCGCTTTCGGCCATTTCCAGCGTGCGGTGCTGCGCGATCTCCGCCTCGCGGATCGCCTGTTCGCGGGCGATGTCGGCGTATTGGATATCCTGTTCCATGCGGATGCGCGCCTGTGCTGCGGTGCGTTCGCTGTCCGCCTTGCGCTGCGCTATTTCG
>JBBREW010000142.1:0-7112 GCA_038225335.1 Rhodobacterales bacterium | reverse complement strand
TGCGTCAGTTTCAGATCGTCGATCCGGCCCCCCAGCAAGGACAGGGTGCCATCCATCTCCGACGTCCGGATCGGAATCCGCGGGGCGTCGGCGGCAACGTCAGTGGGGGCCGCAACGCCGCCTGCGGGGGCCGCATCGTTTTGCGGTGCAATGGTGTTGTCCTGTTGCTGCTGGACAGCTTCCAGCGTCGCGGGGGCCTGCACCTCTGGCGGAAAGATAAAGGTCCAGACGATGATGACCAGCGTGCTAAGCACCAGGGCCAGGATCAGGTTCTTGTTTTGATCTTGCATGCGTCACGCCGTCCGTCTGTAAAAACTGGTGGGGTTGGTTCAATCCGCCTGACCCCCAAAGGTCAAGGGCTTTTGCGGGTCTCGCTGTCCAGTGCCAGCCCGGCAAAGTCGAACAAGGCCGGGTCAAGAAGGTGACTGGGTCGGGTATTCATCAGCGCGCTGAAGATTTTCTGCCGCCGTCCGGGGCTGTTGGCTTCCCAGCCGTCCAGCATCCGTTTGATCTGCTGGCGCTGCAATCCGTCCTGACTGCCGCACAGATCGCAAGGGATGATGGGATATTGCAGCGCGCGGGAAAAGGCATCGCAATCGGCCTCTGCCACATGGGCCAAGGGGCGATACAGAAACAGGTCGCCGTCGTCGTTCAGCAATTTCGGCGGCATGGTGGCCAGCTTGCCGCCGTGGAACAGGTTCAGGAAAAAGGTTTCCAGTATGTCGTCGCGGTGGTGGCCCAGCACGACAGCGGTGCAGCCTTCTTCGCGGGCGATGCGGTACAGGTTCGCCCGGCGCAGGCGCGAACACATGGTGCACAGCGTCCGGCCTTGTGGCGTCTTGTCCATGACCACGGAATAGGTGTCGCGGTATTCGATGCGGTGCGGCACGCCCATCCGGGTCAGAAAGGCGGGCAGGACCGTCGCGGGAAAGTTCGGCTGCCCCTGATCCAGATTACAGGCCAGCAATTCAACCGGCAGCAGCCCGCGCCATTGCAGTTCGTAAAGCACCGCAAGCAGGGTATAACTGTCCTTGCCGCCTGACAGGCAGACCAGCCATTTGCCCCCCGGCGCGATCATGCCGTAACGGTCAATCGCCTCTCGGGTGTCGCGGACCAGCCGCTTGCGCAGCTTTTTGAACGCGACCGAATCGGGTGCGCCGTGAAACAGGGGGTGAATTTCGGTTTCATCCAACATGGCGCTTCACCTACTGCCAGATGGTCTGAAACCCAAGCGGAATTGCACGCTGGACAGGACTGCGCCGCAGGACGTGATCGGCCGTGCAGGCGGCTTGGGCCGGGGAAACGGGGCTGGCGGACTAATCAGGGACATTGTCGACGCCCGACCCGCCCCAGGGATGACAGCGCCCAAGGCGGCGCAGGGTCAACCATGTGCCACGCACGGCCCCGTGGCGATCCAGTGCTTCAAGGGCGTAGGCCGAACAGGTGGGATGGAACCGGCACCCGTGCCCGACCCAAGGCGACAGCACCAACCGGTAGGCCCGCACCGGCAGGGCCACAATCCGCGCCAGCGGGGTCATCCGTGGACCCGGTCGATCGCGCGGATCAGATCGGCCTGCAGTTGGGTAAACGGCAGGGTTCCCGTGACGCCAGCGCGCCCCACCAGCACATAATCCCAACCCGGCCGCCCATGCAGCGGCAGAACGATCCGGGCCACGGCACGCAGGCGCCGTTTGGCCCGGTTGCGGGCCACGGCATTGCCGACCTTCTTGGAACAGGTAAAACCGACCCGCATCAGGTCGCTGCCATCGTCGCGGCGCAACCCCTGCAAATGGATGCCCAGCGTGCCTTGGCGGCGACCATGGCTGGCCGCCACGAAATCGCGCCGCTTTGTCAGGACCTGCGGTTGTGACCCGGTCTGCGGTGCGTTCGGTTCTGGCTGACACGACAAAGCCGCCGTGTCGCCGGGTAAAGGCGTCAACGGCGGCGTCATATCGGTCATCGGCAAGTGGACGCTTACGCGCTCAGCTTGGCCCGGCCTTTGGCGCGGCGGGCGTTGATGATCTTGCGGCCGGAAGGTGTGGCCATCCGGGCACGGAAACCGTGACGGTTCTTGCGGACGCGGTTGCTGGGTTGGAACGTGCGCTTCATCGCTTGTCCTCCGGTTCGGGGGCCAAACCCGGTATGGATTCGAGGCCCGTCATTCATTCAGACCTGCCCTTTAGTGGTCAGCCCTTTGCGTGTCAACGCCAGTGACCTGCGATTTGTGACAGTCTGACGTATTCCCGTGCAGCCTTTGTTACAGTTGGTGCCCGCGACGCCGGGTTTTGTGCTGCGGGCATCAAGCACGCGTGATCGCGCCTTAGCAACGCTAGGGTCGCCGCCATCTAACGGGTTAATTGTCATGACCAATGACAAATTACTTTGATCCCTGCCTGACGCCGCAACGGCCATCTACAGAAAGCGACCACCATGATATCAGACAGCCCGCCAAACCCATTCCTGCGGCGTCTGCCGCTGATTGCAGTCGCGGTTGTCGCTATCGGAGGTGCCTATCTGCTGCGCGATTACCTGAGCTTTGACGCGCTGCGGGACAACCGCGAACGGCTGCTGGCGTTTCGCGACGCCAACTATGTGCTTTGCGTTCTGGGGTTCATCGCGGCCTATGCGGTGATCGTCGCCTTCAGCCTGCCGGGGGCCACGATTGCCACACTGACCGGCGGGTTTCTGTTCGGCAGCCTGCCCAGTGCGTTTCCGGTTTTCCCGGGCGCGCTTTATAACGTGACGGGGGCCACGATCGGGGCCATCGTGCTGTTTCTGGCCGCGCGCTGGGGTCTGGGGGCATCGCTTGCACAGCGCATGGACGCCAGTGACGGCGTCGTCAAACGGATCAAGGACGGGATCGACGATGACGCGAATCAATGGTCGATGCTGTTTCTGATCCGGCTTGTGCCTGCGGTGCCGTTCTTTGTGGCCAACCTTGTGCCCGCGCTGGTCGGTGTGCCGCTGTTCCGCTTTGCGGTCAGCACGTTTTTCGGCATCATGCCGGGGGCCATCGTGTATACCTCTGTCGGTGCCGGTCTGGGAGAAGTGTTTGCCCGTGGCGAGACGCCGGACCTTGGCATCATCTTTCAGCCTGCGATCCTGCTGCCGATCCTTGGGTTGTGCCTGCTGGCGGCACTGCCGTTGCTGTTGAACGCCGTGCGCGGCAAGAAAGGTCTGTGACATGAACCGCATCAAAACCGATCTGTGCATCATCGGGGCCGGGTCAGCCGGGCTGTCGGTCGCCGCGGGCGCGGCCCAGATGGGGGCCTCTGTCGTCCTGATCGAAGGTCACAAGATGGGCGGTGACTGCCTCAACTATGGCTGTATCCCGTCCAAGGCGCTGATCGCCAGCGCCAAGCACGCCCACGCGCCGCTGCACAATGCGCCCTTTGGCGTGGCAGAGGTGTGGCCGACAGTCGATTTCGCCGCTGTCAAAACCCACGTCCAGTCGGTTGTGGATGCCATCGCCCCCGTCGACAGTCAGGACCGGTTCGAAGGTCTGGGCTGCACCGTCATCCGTGCGCAGGCCCGCTTTGTCAGCGAAACAGAGGTGCAGGCCGGCGACACCGTCATCACCGCCCGCCGTTTCGTGGTCGCCACGGGGTCTGGCCCCTTTGTGCCGCCGATTCCGGGGCTGGACACGGTGCCGGTGCTGACCAATGAAACCATCTTTGATCTGCGCGACCGGCCCGACCATCTGATCATTATCGGCGGCGGTCCGATCGGCATGGAGATGGCGCAGGCGCATGTGCGCCTTGGGTGCAAGGTGACGGTCATCGACGGTGCGACTGCGATGGGCAAGGATGATCCCGAACTGGCCGCCATCGTGCTGGCACAACTGCGGTCCGAAGGTGTGGATATCGTCGAACAGGCGCAGGCCGACCGGATCAGCGGCACCGATGGTCACGTGACCGTTCATACCCCCAAGGGCGATTTTACCGGGTCGCATCTGCTGGTGGCCGTGGGCCGGGCCGTGCATGTCGACGGTCTTGATCTGGACAAGGCAAAGGTGGATCACGACCGCAAAGGTGTGACCGTCGATGCCAACCTGCGGTCTGTCAGCAACCGCCGCGTCTATGCGGCAGGCGACGCGGCGGGCGGTCTGCAATTCACGCATGTGGCAGGGTATCACGGCGGGCAGTTGGTCCGGTCGCTGATGTTCGGCCTGCCTGCGCGCGCGCGCACAGACCACATTCCCTGGGCCACCTATACGGATCCCGAACTGGCACAGGTCGGCCTGACAGAGGCGCAGGCCCGCAAGGCCCATGGTGACAAACTGACGGTCGTGCGGTCTGAATACGCCCATAATGACAGGGCCAATACCGAACGGCGCACGACCGGGCTGATCAAGGTCATGGTCGTCGGCGGGCGGCCGGTGGGCGCGTCCATTGTCGGTCATCTGGCCGGCGAATTGATCGCGATGTGGTCAATGGCGATCGCCAACAAGATGAAGATGACCGCAATCAGCAATACCGTTTTGCCGTATCCGACCTATATGGAATTGAACAAACGTGCCGCAGGTGCGTATTTCAGTCCCAAGCTGTTCGATAGTGACATGGTAAAACGGGTTGTTGGTCTGGTGCAGCGCTGGATTCCCTAAGACGGAGACGTAATGCTGAATACTCTCTCGGGTCGGTTCCTGATCCTGACCATCATCTTCGTGATGCTGGCAGAGGTATTCATTTTTGTCCCCTCCGTCGCGCGCTTTCGCGAAGATTATCTGCTGGACCGTCTGCAACGCGCGCAGATCGCATCCCTTGCGGTCGAGGCAAGCGACGCCCTGTCCCCCGCACTGGAACAGGAATTGCTGACCAATGCAGAGGTGTTCAACGTGGTCCTGCGGCGCGATGACATGCGCCTGCTGGTGCTGTCGTCGCCGATTCCATCCCCCATTGCGGCCACCTATGACATGCGGGACCCCTCGGGTCTGATCCTGATCCGCGATGCCTTGGCGACGCTTGTGGATACGGAACCACGCATCATCCGGGTGATCGGCGATCCGGTTCAGGGGGCAGGTCTGCTGATCGAGGTGACGACGATGCAGATGCCCTTGCGCAACGCGATGATCGAATACGGTCTGAACGTGCTTGCGCTGTCCGCGATCATTTCCGTGATCACGGCGTCATTGCTGTTTGTGGCGGTGCAGTTTTTTCTGGTGCGCCCGATCAAGGGGGTCGTGTCCCATATGCAAAGCTATGCCGCGGCGCCCGAAGATGCCCGGCGCATCATTTCTCCCAGTGCGGGGGTGCGCGAATTGCGCGATGCAGAGGATGCCCTGCAGATGATGCAGACGCAGCTGACATCCGCGCTGAAACAAAAGGACCGGCTGGCGCAGTTGGGCGGGGCCGTGGCCAAGGTCAGTCACGATCTGCGCAATATCCTGACCTCTGCGCAACTGTTCACCGACCGTATCGAAGGGTCCGATGATCCGCTGGTCAAACGGATGGCACCGAAACTGGTCGGCTCGATCACCCGGGCTGTCAATCTGTGTGAAAGCACGCTTGCCTTTGGTCGCGCCGACGAACCCGCGCCGCGTCTGAGCCGGGTCAATCTGGCAGGAATCGTCGATGATGTGGTCGAAAGCGAACGGTTGGCCGCGGGCGAATACCCGCTGTCATTCGCAGAGGATATTCCCGCCACCATGACCCTGCGGGCGGACGGCGAACAGATCTTTCGCGTCCTGTCCAATCTGGTGCGCAACGCGCGTCAGGCAATCATGGCGACAGGGCAGCCCGGTGAAATCTGCCTGAACGGTGCAGAGGACGATACCGTCTGGCGGATCACAATCACCGACACGGGGCCGGGCCTGCCCGCCAAGGCCCGTGACCACCTGTTCCAGCCGTTCCAGGGCGGTGCGCGCAAAGGCGGCGCGGGGCTGGGTCTTGTAATCTCCGGCGATCTGGTGCGTGGCCACGGGGGGCGGCTGACACTGGAACGCACGGACGCCACCGGCACGATGTTCGTGATCACACTTCCCAAAGCGGACTTCGCCCTGGCCCCGGCGGCGGAATGACATTTTGTGCGATTTCGGCCTTGCATCGCCCGGACACGCCCGCTAAATGCCACAGCACGCGGATTGGTAGCTCAGTTGGATAGAGTACTTGACTACGAATCAAGGGGTCGGGGGTTCGAATCCTCCCCAGTCCGCCATTATCTTCCCCAAATATTGTCATACACATTGGTGCCTGTCACCTCTCTGGCGTGATGCCTGAACGCGTGGCAATTGCCGTGATTTCTGCGTCAGGGGCGACATTCAGCCACGTCTCATAATCAACCGGCAATTTGTTGATCCATCAAAGTGGTGATCCTGAATTTGCTGACGGTTGATCAATCCATCACCGTCTATCACCGTGACGCTCACCGGCCTCTTGGCGGCACAGTTTCAAGTCCGATGGAACAAACATGTTTTCAGATGGTTGGGCGACCATGCAAAACGGTCTTTACTTGACACTCCTGTTCGCGAGCATCGGTGCTTTCTTTGCGCTAAATGCTTTTTTGGGGCCGCTCGGGAATACGGGTGTTGATGGGACGCTGGGTGCAGGTCTGGCTGTTGTGGGCAGCATCGCCGCCGCCGTGATGATTGCCGTGCTTGCGTTGCGGCCTTTGTCCAGCACGTGGCGTGTCACGCTGATTATCCTTGCCATCCTTGCTGCGGGTCTGACAGCCGTCGCCGCATTTTTCCTGATGCAAACGTTTCTGGTGATCGCGATGGTGCTGACCGTCCTGATGCTTGTGCTCGTATCATTCGCCGGTCGGAGGAGGTCATCATGACACATCGTTTATGGCCTGCCGCAGTCGTCCTGCTGACTGCAAGTGCCGCGTCAGCCCAGCAAGACAGCTGGACGTCATTTCACGGCGATCTGGGGTCAACAAAGTTTTCGAATGCCCAAAGTTTCACGCCGGAGGCGATCGAAAATCTGGAACGTGCATGGGAATTCCGCACCGGCGATGTGTCTGACGGTTCGGGCGATCTGCCAGAGACAGTGTGGTCGGCAACCCCCGTCTATGCCAATGACACGCTGTATCTTGGCACACCGTTTTACCGGATCATCGCGCTTGATCCCGCCACGGGGCAGGAACGCTGGGCCTATGACAGCGCATCGACGCTG
>JBBREW010000141.1:0-7130 GCA_038225335.1 Rhodobacterales bacterium | reverse complement strand
TCCAACTGACCGCCGTGCCGGGCAGTCGCGGGGTGCGGTTTGCCAGCGATGCGACCCTGCCGGCAGAGGGGTATCGCCTTGATTTCGGCGACGACATCACCCTGACCGCAGGCACGGATGCGGGGCGGCGGTATGGTCTGACCGCCTTGGCGCAGATGCTGCACGGGGCCTGCACCGATCCCGCTTTCCGGTTCCCCGCCAAAGGCCAGATCACTGATGCGCCGCGCTATGACTGGCGCGGGTGCCATCTGGATGTGTCGCGGCATTTCTGGCCTGCGCAGGACGTGCTGCGCGTGATCGACATTCTGGCCTGGCACAAGCTGAACGTGTTCCACTGGCACCTGACCGACGACGAAGGCTGGCGGGCAGAGATCACAGGCTACCCGCAACTGACCGCCGCCGGGGCGACGCGTGGCGCAGGCCTGCCGGGCATGTTGCCGCAACTGGGCGACGGGCCGCAGGACCAGCAACAGTTCTATACGCAGGATCAGATGCGTGCCGTGGTCGCCCATGCCGATGCACTGGGAATCGAGGTGGTGCCAGAAATCGAAACGCCGGGCCATGCCGCCTGCGTTCTGGCGGCCCTGCCCGATCTGGTGGACCCGGACGAACCTGCGGAAAGCTATCATTCGGTGCAGGGTTTTTACAACAACGCGCTGAACCCCGCCATTCCGGCCACCTTTGATCTGCTGGATGCGGTGTTCGACGACATCGCCGCCATCTTTCCGTCGCGCCATGTGCATATCGGCGGGGACGAGGTGGCGGGGACAGCCTGGCTGGAATCACCCAAGGCCCGCGCCCTGATGAACCGCGAAGGCCTGAACGACACCCATGCCTTGCAGGGCTGGTTCATGCGCCGGGTCAAGGCGATGCTGACCGCGCGGGGCAAGGTCATGGTCGGCTGGAACGAGATCGCCCATGGCGGCGGTGTCCCGCCAGAGGATACCTTGCTGATGGCCTGGGAAAACCCGACCGTGGGGATCGAGCTGGCGGAACGCGGCTATGACGTGGTGATGACGCCGGGACAGGCCTATTATCTGGACATGGTGCAGTCGGACGACTGGCTGGACAATGGGGCAGGCTGGGCCGGACCCGTGCCCCCCGAACAAACATACATGTTCGAGGCAGAGGGCGATTTCCCCGCCCATCTGCGCGACCGGATGCGCGGGGTGCAGGCCTGCATCTGGTGCGAACATTACACCACAAAGGCATGGTTCAACGACCTTGTATTCCCGCGTCTGGGTGCCGTGGCAGAAGCCGCATGGACCCACTCCGCCCACAAGGACTGGCAGCGGTTCGCGCGGCAGGTGCGGCTGCATCCCATGCTGTGATGCGGGCGGGCGCAGGTCCGCGCCGCCCGTTCCATCCTTTCCCCCCTTTCGTTCCTGTTACCCGTCCAAAGGACACCCCATGCGTATCGCTGTCGGCGGCATCCATACCGAATGTTCCACCTCTTCTCCTGTGTTGATGCAGCCGGATGATTTCCGCGTGCTGCGGTCGGATGATCTGACCGCCGATCCCTATTTTGCCTGTCTTGCCGGTGGCACCCTCGGGCGCGGGAACGCTACGGTTCTGCCGTTGCTGCATGCGCGTGCCGTGCCGGGGGGGCCTTTAGCGCGCGGCACCTATGACGGTTTGAAGGCAGAGTTCCTGGACAGGCTGGCCGCAAGCCTGCCGTGCGACGGGGTTTATCTGGCCATGCACGGTGCGATGCACGTGGATGGCATGTGGGACGCCGAAGGCGACTGGATCGCGGCCGTGCGGGCGATGGTCGGCCCCACCGCGCTGATCGCCAGCAGCTATGACCTGCATGGCAATCTGTCGCAAAAGATCATCGACCAGATCGACATCTTTGCCGCCTACCGCACCGCGCCGCATATCGACGTGGCGGACACCATGCAGGCGGCGTGGGACATGCTGGGGCGGGCGCTGGACAGCGGGCTGCACCCCGGCGTGGTCTGGCTGCCGGTGCCGCATCTTTTGCCCGGTGAACGATCAGCCACAACCGATGCACCGGGGGCAGGTCTTTATGCCGCCCTGCCCGGATTGGAAGGGCCGGGGGTCTGGCGCACCGATCTGATGATCGGCTACGTCTGGGCGGACGAACCCCGCGCCACCGCCGGTGCCGTGGTCACGGGCACCGACCGGGCCGCACTGGATCACGCCGCCCGGACCATCGCGCAGGCGTTCTGGGATGCCCGCGACGCGTTCCGTTTCGGGCCGCAGACCGGCCCGCTGACCGCGATGCTGGACAGCGCCGCGGCGGCGACGACACGGCCTGTCATTCTGGCGGACAGTGGCGACAACCCAACAGGTGGCGGTGTCGGCGACCGGGCTGATGTGCTGGCCGCACTCCTCGCGGGGGGCTGGGACGATGCACTGGTGGCAGGCATCACTGACAGGCCCGCCGTCACGGCCTGTTTTGGCGCGGGCGCAGGGGCCACCCTGCCGCTGACCATCGGTGCAGCGCTGGACCCTGCGGGGGTGTCGGTGCAGGTCACGGCGCAGGTCGTGTCGCTGCACGACGGCAATGGCACCGCCGACAGGCAGGCGGTCGTGCGGACCGGGGGTGTGACCGTGGTGCTGGCCGCCCGGCGGCGACCCTATCACGCCATCGCGGATTTCACCGCCCTTGGACTGGACCCGTCGGCGGTGCGGTTGCTGGTGGTGAAATCCGGCTATCTGTCACCGGAACTGGCCCCCCTTGCATCGCCCAATCTGATGGCGCTGACCGCGGGGGTGGTCAATCAGGACATTCCACGACTGGTGAACCGCAACCGCCGCCCCGGCACCCTGCCCTTTGATCCGCAGGCTGTCTTTGTGACGGACCCGCAACCTTCCGCAAGGTTCAAGGGCTGATCATGAACGCCTGGGTATCGATCCTGCGGGATCATGGGGTCGTGCGTGCGTCGGCGGCGGCAATTTTCCTTTATGGCTTTGCGGGTGCGGCTACCGCACCCTATCAGGCGGTGGTCGGCATCAGGGTGCTGGGGCTGTCGGATTTCGCCTATGCCATGCTGGGCCTGGTGGGGGCGGTCGTCCATGTGCTGGTCGCCGTCGCGAGCGGTTATCTGTCGGACCGTTACCGCAGCTATCGTCGCCCGCTGATCGCCGTGTCGGTCTTTGGCATCATCGGCTATGGCGCGATCTGGCTGCATCCCACGGCGCTGGTCTTTGCCGTGGCCTCTGTCGTGCCGATTGCGCTGTTCCATGCGACCAATTCGATGCTGTTCGGAAATGTACGCGCCCAGACCGACAGTTTCGCCCCGGCAGAGGCCGCGATCGCCAACGCCTTGATGCGGATGATGATATCTCTGTCATGGGTGGTGGTGCCGGGGATCGTGGGTCTGATCCTTGCCCGGCAAAGCGATCTGACCACCGCCTATCTGATCGCCGCCGTCTTTGCCACGCTGTGCCTGCTGACCATCACCTTTGGCCTGAAGGAAGACGCCACCCCCGCCCCCGTCAGCGGACCGCGTGTCGCGGCCCTGCCGGACTTGCTGAGCGTGCTGTCGCGCGGCATGATCTGGCGGATCACCGGGGTCGCGCTGATCACGCAGGTGCTGACCGTGAATGCGACGGTGCTGCCGCTGATCGTGACCGGGCGGGCGAACGGGGCGGCGTCCGACATCGGTTTTCTGGTGGGGATGGTCGCGTTGCTGGAGGTGATCTTCATGGTGGTCTGGGCCAATGCGGTGATGCGGATCCGGCTGACAACGGCGCTGGCCATGTCAGCGGTTCTGTATCTGGTCTATCTGTCGGCCATTGCGGTGGCGACGGCCCCCTGGCACGTCTATGCGGCCAGCGTCATCGCAGGCATCAGTGCGGCGGGGATCATTTCCCTGCCGATCAGCTATTTGCTGGACCTGATCCGCGACAGGCCGGGTCTGTCCGCATCGCTGATCGCGGTGAACATGTTTCTGGGGGCGGCCTTGGGGTCGGGTGTCTTTGCCTTGGGCACATGGGTCGGCGGCTATGGCACCGCGTCGGTCATCGGCGGGCTGTGCGGTGTCGTGGGAGCGGCAATGCTGGTCCATGCGGAACGGGTGCGCGCGTGACCCTGCTGGAAATCTGCGTTGACGATGTGGCGGGTCTGGCTGCGGCCCATGCGGGCGGGGCGCAACGGCTGGAGGTTTGCGCCGCACTGGCGCTGGGCGGGCTGACGCCATCCGCAGGGTTGATGCAGCGGGCGGCCCGCGGCCCCCTGCCCGCGCTGGCGATGATCCGGCCCCGTGCGGGTGATTTCGTCTGGTCCGCGCCAGAGCGTGACATCATGCTGGCGGACATCGCAGCAGCGCGGGCAGCGGGGCTGTCCGGGGTGGTCATCGGCGCGTCGTTGCCCGACGGGCAGCTGGACGCCGCCACGCTGTCGATCCTGATGCAGGCGGCGCAGGGGTTGGACGTGACCCTGCACCGCGCCATTGACCTGACCCCGGACCCCGTCGCCGCGATGGCGGTCTGTGCGGCGCTGGGCATCCGCCGGGTGCTGTCCTCGGGCGGGGCGGCGACGGCTGCGGCGGGGATCGCGCGGTTGCTGGCAATGCAGGCCGCGCAGCCGGGCGTGACGGTCATGCCGGGGGGCGGCATCACGGCGGATACGGTCGCTGCCTTGATGGCGCAGGGGCCGTTCACCGACATCCACGCCTCTGCCAGTGTGCCCGCAACACCACCGCTCTTGGCGGGCGTCACGCAATTCGGGTTTCAGCCGCCCGGCGCGCGGCGCACGGATGCCGCACAGGTCGCCCGGTTGCGGGCGGCACTGGATCAGGGCGCGGGGGCAGGCACGCAGGGGTGAACCTGTTCGTAATAGTCGCGCAGGGTCAGCGCGCCTGCCGCATCCTCGTCCAGCACAACGGTCACCTGTGGATGCATCTGCAGGATCGACGCCGGACATGACGCGGCAAGCGGGCCTTCGATCATCTGGGCCACGATCGCCGCCTTGGCCGCGCCAAAGGCCAGCAGGACCACCGCATCCGCCCGCATGATCGTGCCGATGCCCATGGTGATGGCCAGTCGCGGCACATCGTCGGCATGGTCGAAATAGCGGGCATTCGCATCAAGGGTGGATTGGCTCAGCGTCTTGATCCGGGTCAGCGAGGTCAGACTGGATGTCGGTTCGTTGAACCCGATATGACCATTGGCCCCCAGCCCCAGCAATTGCAGACCGATATCGCCAGCAGCGACGATCGCCGCCTCGTACCGCGCGGCCTCTGCCACGGGATCTGCGGTATCGCCGCGCGGCAGGGCAGCACGGGCGGGGTCCAGATCGACGTGATCGAACAGTTTTTCGCGCATGTAGTGCCAGTAGGAACAGGGATGATCCGGGGGCAGACCCACATATTCATCCAGATTGAACGACCGCGCCGCGGCAAAGCTGGCCTGCCCTGCGCGGTGCAGCGCGATCAGGTCGTGGTAAACCGCCTCCATCGTGCCGCCGGTGGCAAGGCCCAGCACGACGTCGGGCTGCCGCCGCAGGCGGTCGGCGATCAGGTCGGCCACGCAGGCGGTGGCGGTGGCGCGGGTCTGGTGGATCAGAACCTTCATCGCGCTATTCCGTCGCCAGCGGTTTCCACGCCAGCACGTCGATTTCAACCTTTGCATCGACCATCAGGCGCGATTCCACCGTGGACCGGGCGGGCGGGTGTGCGCCGAAATGTTTGGCAAAGACCGCGTTGAAAGATGAAAAATCGCGGGCGTCGTCCAGCCAGCAGTTGACCTTGACGATATCCTCGAACCCGCAGCCCGCCATGTCCAGTACCGCCTTTATGTTGGCGATGACCTGTTCGGTCTGGGCCACAATGCCGCCCGTCACGACCTCTCCGTCCTGGGTGGGCACCTGACCGGAGACATGGACATAATCGCCCGCGCGCACGGCCTTGGCAAAGGGACGTTTCGCGCCGCCGGCCTGTGGGTCTGCGGTGTCATAGCGGATGATGCGGGTCTGGGTCATGGATCTTGCCTTTGGTAAGGATCGGCCTGAAAGGGTATCAGGGTCACAACACCACGCAGGCCCGCCGGGTTCAAGCGGGGTATGCGCCACGGGCGATCTGCGGCAAGGCGGTCGTCGTATCCTTGAGGGCGACACCCGACAGACCCAGTTGCACCGCCTGATGGAACAGCCAGGCGGCGCGGTGGGCGGCGCTGACGGGGTCCAGCCCGGCGGGCCGGATATTGGAAATGCAGTTGCGGCGGTCGTCCCGCAGCCCTGCCACGGGCGCCCATGTAAAATACACCCCCAGCGAATCCGGTGATGACAACCCGGGCCGTTCGCCGATCAGCACCATGACCGCCCGGGCCCGCAGGATCTGGCCGATCTGGTCCCCGATGGCGACGCGGCCTTGGGTCACGACGACGGGGGGCGACAGGCGCAGGTCCGGTGCAGCCCCGCGCAAGGCCGCCAGAAACGGCACCGCGTTGTCCTGCACCGCCCGCGCCGACAGCCCGTCCGCAATGACGATGGCAAGGTCAGCATCCTGTCCCGCAGCCGCCAGACCGGGGTCGCGGGCGTCCGCCAACATCCGTCCTTTTGGCGGGTTGCGCAGGTAATCGGCGCGGTCCGCAGCAGCACTGGTCAGCACGATGGCCCGCGACAGCCCGGCGATACCCGCCAGATCCTGCACCAGCCGCGCGGTGTCCAGGGGTTGATGCACCGCGTCGCGCGCCTGCGCATGGGCCAGTTGAAACGCCAGCACCGCCTGCGTGGGCAGGCTGATGCCCGCCCGGCCCAGGCCGATCCGCGCGTCGGTGAACTGCCGCAAGGTTGCCCATGGGTCATCCGTCACCGCTGCGGGAACGACCGGGCCCGTCACGGCGCTGCCAGCCGGGCCAGCGTCGGTGCAAAGGCCTGTGGCAGCCCCGGCGACAGCGTGAATCCCTCTGCACTGTCCAGAATCCCCATGCGCAACAGCCAGTCGTCAAACTCTGGCGCGGGTTTCAGGCCCAGCGCGCGCCGCAGATACAGCGCGTCGTGAAAGGATGTGGTCTGGTAATTCAGCATGATGTCGTCGGACCCCGGTATCCCCATGATAAAGGTGACGCCCGCCACGCCCAACAGCGTCAGCAGGCTGTCCATGTCGTTCTGGTCCGCCTCTGCGTGGTTGGTATAGCAGACGTCGCAGCCCATCGGCAGG
>JBBREW010000140.1:0-7144 GCA_038225335.1 Rhodobacterales bacterium | reverse complement strand
CTACATGCCGCTGTTGCCCGACGATCCCCTGTATGTCGAAGGCGGCCACACGAATTTCATGGCGTTGTCCCGTGTGACACTGGGCGATGGAGAGGCCAATGTGGTCACGCCATGGGTGGACCAGAACCAGACCTACGCCTCGAACGCGTCGCATCAGGTGTTCTTGCGCGAATATCAAATGACGGAAGCTGGCGCAGTGGCCACAGGCCATCTGCTGGAAGGGCAGGCAGGCGGGCTGACCACCTGGGCTGATGTCAAAGCGCAGGCGCTGGAGATGCTGGGAATCCAACTGACCGACAAGGATGTGGACAAGGTGCCCGTCGTTCTGGTGGACCCCTATGGCAAGTTCATTCCCGGCGAGAACGGCTACGCGCAGCTGATGATCGGCCTGAACGGCGATGGCACTGCAATCTACATGGAAGGCACGGTCGAGGGCATCGACCCTTCGATCGTTGGCGCCTTTCGCACCGGCATCGCCTTTCTTGACGACATCGCCCATCTGGCGGTGCCCAAAGTCGATGCGGGCGGCGTCCTTTTGCCCGACGATGACGGGGCCGTCGGTTATGCGGGCGGTTTTGACATGCGTGGGACAAACACCGCGTATGACAATGAAATGCTGGACCGCCATTTCATCACCGGCGACGGGCGCGGCAATGAAAACATCGGTCTGACCGCCATTCACCATCTGTTCCACGCGGAACATAACCGGTTGGTAGAACACGCAAAATCCGTGATCCTTGCGTCGAACGATGCGGCGTTCATCAGCCAGTGGCAACTGCCCGACGGGTCGTGGAACGGCGAGCGGCTATTTCAAGCCGCGCGCTTTACCACCGAGATGGAATATCAGCATCTGGTCTTCGAGGAATTCGCCCGCAAGATCCAGCCGGATGTCGATATCTTTGTCGTCCAGCCCGATCCGCAGATCAACCCGGCGATCTTTGCCGAATTCGCCCATGTGATCTATCGCTTCGGGCATTCGATGTTGAATGAATCCGTGGACCGCACCTTTGCGGATGGGTCCGATGGCAGTATGACCCTGTTCGAGGCCTTTCTGAATCCGATCGCCTTTGACAATGACGGTGCGCTGACGGCGGAACAGGCGGCAGGTGCGATCCTGCGGGGCATGACCGGACAGGTCGGCAACGAGATTGACGAATTCGTCACCAATGTGCTGCGCAACCAGCTTGTCGGCATCCCGCTGGACCTTGCCGCGATCAACATCGCGCGTGGCCGGGATACGGGCATGCCGACCCTGAACGAGGCCCGCGCGCAGTTTCAGGAACTGGCCTTTGGCGACACCCAGCTTGCACCCTATAAAAGCTGGGCTGACTTTGCATTGAACATGCAAAACCCGGCGTCATTGGTGAATTTCATTGCGGCCTACGGCACGCATGCCACGGTGACCGCGCAAACCACCGTCGCGGGAAAGCGCGATGCGGCCATGGCGCTGGTGTTCGGCGGTGATGGTGCCCCGGCGGACCGGATGGATTTTCTGAACGCGACCGGTGCCTATGCCACAGCGGACCTTGGCGGCTTGCAGAATATCGACCTGTGGGTTGGTGGGTTGGCCGAAAAGAAGATGCCGTTTGGCGGCATGCTGGGCACGACCTTTGCCTTCGTCTTCGAACTGCAGATGGAAAACCTGCAGGATGGCGACCGGTTCTATTATCTGTCCCGCGTGCAGGGTCTGAACCTGCTGGTAGAGTTGGAGAACAACTCCTTGGCCAAGATTGCCATGCGCAATACAGATCTTGGCGACACGATGTTCGGCCTGCCGATGGATGTGTTCGCAAACATGGATCACACCTTCTATGTCGATCCTGCGCAGCAGGCGGCGCTTGGCACACCGGATCCCGCGCATGACGACCCGTTCCTTGCGGCGGTGTCACAGTTGGTGGAGCGTGGGCCAAACTATATCCGTTACAACGGCTACGATCATGTGGCGATCGCAGGCACCGAAGGCGACGATACCATCATTGGTGGCAATGGCGACGATGCGCTGTGGGGCTTTGGCGGTGATGATCGCATCGAGGCCGGAGAGGGCGTTGACAACCTCAACGGTGGCGCCGGTGACGACATCATGACAAAGATCGGTGCGCCCGCCGGGGAAACGGCGGTTTTCAAAGGTGAATCCGGGCATGACGTCATTCATGGCGGTGCCGGACTGCCGTTGATCTTTGGCGGTTCAGGTCAGGATTTCCTGATGACGGGTGACGATGGAGGCGAGATCCGCGCCGGTGAGGACAACGACTTTCTGCTGGGCGGAAGCGGTCAGGATGTCCTGTTCGGAAATCAGGGTGATGACTGGGTCGAAGCCGGTCAGCGTGCCGATTACATTGCCGGCGACATGGGAGAGTTGTTCTTCAACTCGACCATCATCGGCCATGACGTGCTGAACGGTGGCCAGGGCGATACCGATTACGACGCGGATTCCGGCGACGACATCATGTTTGCCGGTGAAGGCATCCAGAAATTCATCGGGATGTGGGGGCATGACTGGGTGACACATCAGGGCCTTGAATTCGGTCAGGATGCGGACATGAACGTCGAGGTGTTCACCACACTGCCGCTGGAGGTTTTGCGCGACCGTTATAGTCAGGTGGAGTCCGTTTCGGGCTGGCACAACGACGATATCCTGCGGGGCGACGATCGCAGCTTTGATGGCGGGGCTGCCATTGCTGACCCCACGCCCGAAGGCAATTTTGTCTTCAACGAGTTGAATCAGGCTGGTATTGACCGCATCGCCGGGCTGGTACCAGTTGATTACGCCCGATATGATGTCGCTGATGGAATACTGGGCCGATGGTTCGGGCACCGAACAAATGGCCTTTGCCCATGGGAATATCCTGCTGGGCGGCGGCGGGTCCGATATGATCGAAGGTCGCGCGGGAAATGATGTCATCGACGGTGACGCCTATCTGAATGTGCGCGTCGCCGTTCATGCCTGGAACCCGGACAAGACTCCGATCCTGAACGGCGACGGAAGCCCGGTCATTCTGGGGTCCGTCACCAGCATCGCCGGACACCTGACCCTTGGCGGCATAACCAAGACCCTGCCGCAATGGATGCTGGATGGCACGATCAATCCGGGGCAGCTGAACATCGTGCGTGAAATCCTGTATGACGCCTCTGGCAGCGATACGGCCGTCTATTGGGACGTGATTGAAAACTATGACATTTCCAGAACAGAGGACGGCCGTGTCATCGTCACACACGTCGCACAGACGGGCGGTGCCATCGATCCGGTCACCGGGCGGCAGCGTTTATCGGATGGCGTCGACACCCTGCGCAACATCGAATTCCTTCAGTTCGCGAATGGTGTGATCTTTGACGTGGGTCCGATCAATGCCGACCCGGAAGGCGCACCGGTCATCAGCTCCGCCTGGCCGACGCAGGGCGTGGAACTAACCGCAGATATCGCGGGTGTGACAGATGCCGACGGCATCGACATGGCCACAGTGACCTTTCAGTGGCAGTCCGAACTGGCCGGTGAATGGGTCGATATCGCGGGGGCCACGCAGCCGACCTTTACCCCGGGCCTGTCCGAAGTGAATGCAGCGTTGCGCGTCGTCGTCAGCTATACGGACGAAAACGGCACCGCAGAACAGGTCATGTCAGTGGCCACAAACGTCACGGGCGCGCAGATCAATGGCACAGGCGTGGCCGACATCATCGACGGGACAGCCGGCGCGGACATCATCAACGCATTCGGTGGTCCCGATCTGGTCAATACAGGTGCCGGTCCCGACATCGTCGATGGCGGTGGCGGCGATGACACAATCAACGGCGGCGATGGCGACGATGAACTGACGGGGGGTGGTGGTGCCGACGTGTTGAACGGCGATGCAGGCGATGACATGCTGTTCGGTGGCAATGGCGTGGACCTGTTGAATGGCGGCGATGGCAACGACATCCTTGCTGGCGGCGGTGGCGTCGACACGGTGAACGGCGGCGACGGCGACGACACGGTTCATTGGTCGGTCGGAGGCGGTCGCGACGTCATCGACGGTGGTGCCGGCGAGGATACCTTCGTGGTCACCGGCGATGGATCGGCAGAGGTTTACCGCATCTATACGCGGGACTACTGGCTGGACACGCTGGGACGCAATCCTGCCCAGATCCATCCCGATACCGCCATCCTTGTGGCGCGGGGTGGCCCCGCGGCGGCCGCGGTCTTTGGCAACGTCATCGCCGAATTGCGCGGGATCGAGGAGCTGGTCTTCAACGGTCTGGGCGGTGGTGACACCTTTGCAACCTTCGGAGACTTCACCGGCACAGGGCTGAGTTACAACACCGTGACGATCGAGGGCGGTGACGGCGATGACACGATCGACATCTCTGGTCTGTTATCCGCGCATCGGATCGTGTTCCGCACAACCGGTGGCAACGACCGACTGATCGGAAACCTGCGTCCGCAGGATGTGATCGTGCTGGCGGTCGGGTCAGTGATTGCCGACTATACCGAAACAGCCAATCCCGATGGCACGGTGACACTGTCCGGCAGCGGCCATTCCGTGACCTATACCGGCACACCGCGCATCGCCACCGCCCAAGAGGTGATCGGTGATTATGTGCCGGACGATGCGCAAACGCCGGACGCCGAAAGCCCCGACATGGCCGACCTTCCGGCGGCAGACGCCCCTGTGACACCGGAGGCGGATCCCGATCCGGCCCCTTCAGCGGCACCGACCGTGCAGTTCGGCACGGCAGGTAAGGATGCCCTGATCGGCGGTGCCGGTCGCGACATCCTTTTTGGTGACGCGGGCAACGACGACATCCTTGCGGGTGACGGGGCGGACATGATCTTTGGCGACGCCGGTGATGACCGGATCTTTGGTCAGGATGGCGATGATTACATCAACGCAGGTGCTGGCAACGATATCGTCTTTGGCGGTGCCGGTGACGATGTGATCACGGCTCAGACCGGGGATGGCGACGACATCTATTACGGCGACGACGGCAGCGACACGCTTGATATGTCGGCCATCACCGCCAACATCACCGCCAACCTTGGCACCGGGTTCATGGGGCGCGGGTCCGTCAGCAGCGAACAGTCCGGCAATGACGTGATCTGGAGCATCGAGAACATCGTGACCGGATCGGGGAACGATACGATCACCGCCAGCGGATCCGTCAACGTGATGGATGGCGGCGACGGCGACAACGTGTTCCGGTTCCTGTCGGCGGCGGATGCGGATGGCGACGTGATCTTCGGCTTCAGCCCCGGCGACAAGCTGGATCTGTCTGGCATGGATGCCAATGCAGGTGCTGCCGGAAACCAGAGCTTTACGATCGTCTCTGGTGGCCTGTCCGGGCCTGGCGAGCTGATGATGACCCTCGCCCGGATGGAGGGTGAGGATGTGACCTTGGTGCAGGGCAGAACCGGCACCGACGATGGTGAAGACTTCACCATCACGCTCAAAGGGACCCACGACCTGACGGCAGGCGATTTCAACCTCTAAGGCCGGGAGGTGGGGGGGGAGCCCGTCCCACCTTTTGCCAAAGCGTTGATCTTGCCCGTTTCCCTTTGCTGAAAGGTTGCCATCGTGCCTGCCAAAGAAACGACATCCGCTGTCAAACGCCAACACTTCGAAAAACTCACCCGTGGATTTCGTGGGATTTTCGCCTTTGTCTTCGGGTTGTCCGGGATCATCAACCTGCTGGCGCTGACCAGCGCGTTCTACATGCTCCAGATCTATGATCGCGCACTGACCAGCGGAAGCATCTCGACGCTCATTGCGATTTCGATCCTCGCCATCGGGCTTTATCTGTTTCAGGGCCTGTTCGACGTGATCCGGTCGCAGATCCTGATCCGGGTGGGCGCGCGGATGGATCGCAAACTGGCCCCGCTGGCGCATGAAATCGCGATCGACATGCCACGTTTCGGCTATTCCACCGCCGAGGCGCTGGAGCGGGGGCGCGATGTCGATACCGTGCGCGGGTTCATGGGCAGTCAGGGGCCGACGGCCCTGTTCGATCTGCCCTGGGTGCCGCTGTTTCTGGGCTTTGTCTATCTGTTGCATCCGTGGCTGGGCGCGCTGACGCTGGGTGGCGCGCTCTTGCTGGCCTTCCTGACAATCCTCACCGAACTTTTGACCCGCCGGCTGTCTGCGGGCGCGCATCAATCGGTGGTTGCCCGCAACCGGATCGCGGATTCCAACGCGCGCAACGCAGAGATCATGAAGGCCATGGGCATCGGAGCCCGCGCCGTGCGCCGCTTCATCAAGGCCAATGACGAACACCTCGCCATCCAGACCCGGACCAGCGATATCAGCGGCACTTTCGGGGCATTTTCGCGCGTGTTGCGCATGATCCTGCAATCGGCGGTGCTGGGTCTTGGTGCCTATCTGACCATTCAGGGTCAGTTGTCGGCGGGGGCCATCATTGCGGCTTCTGTCGCCTCTGCCCGCGCACTTGCTCCGATTGATCTTGCGATCGGGAACTGGAAGCAGGTCGTCGGTGCAAGGGCCGCCTTTGCGCGGTTGCGTGAAACAGCGGTGGTGCTTGCGGGTAAGCAAAAACCAATGCCGCTGCCGTTGCCCGCCGCATCGCTGCTGGTGGAAAATGTCACCGTTGCAGCCCCCGGCAGCGGCACGGTGCTGCTCAGCGAGGTCAGCTTTGAATTGAAGGCAGGTCAGGCGCTTGGTGTGATCGGACCCAGCGGTGGGGGCAAGACAACGCTGGTCCGGGCCTTGACCGGGATCTGGCCTTGTCTGCGCGGCGCGGTGCGCCTTGATGATGCCGAACTGATGCAATGGGATGACGAAAGCCTTGGCAATCACATCGGCTATCTGCCGCAGGATGTGGCGCTTCTGGATGGGACAATCGCGGAAAACATTTCGCGCCTTGCAGAAAATGCCGAGCCCACTGCGGTCATCGCCGCCGCAAAGGCCGCCGGGGTTCACAACATGATCGTGCGGATGCCCGACGGTTATCAGACCCGGCTTGGTCCGCTGGGTGCCAGCCTGTCGGGCGGGCAGCGCCAACGCATCGGCCTTGCGCGGGCTCTTTATGGCGATCCGTTTCTGGTGGTGCTGGACGAGCCGAATTCAAATCTTGACGGCGAAGGAGAAGCGGCCCTTACCCAGGCCATCCATACGATCAAGGCGCGGGGGGGCATTGTCGTGATTATTGCGCATCGGCC
>JBBREW010000139.1:0-7194 GCA_038225335.1 Rhodobacterales bacterium | reverse complement strand
GCGCTGTTCAGCGGCATTCGCGTGGCGCGGGTCAAGTTCATCCTGTTCCTGCTGACCGGGCTGATGGCGGGTCTTGCGGCGGTCTGCCTGACATCGCGCCTTGGATCGACCCGGCCCAGCATCGCCATGGGGATGGAGCTGGAGATTGTGACGATGGTCGTGCTGGGCGGGGTCAATATCCTTGGCGGGTCGGGGTCCATATCGGGGGTGGTGATCGCGGCCTTCATCATGGGTCTTGTGACCGTTGGCCTTGGGCTGCTGAACGTGCCGGGGATCGTCATGTCGATCTTTATCGGCGCGCTGCTGATCGGGGTGATCGCCCTGCCCCGCCTGTTTGGGATGTGGCGCGGATGAGCGAGAAATATGGCTTTACCATGCAACTGCTGCCCGGTTGTGCCGCGGCCTACCGCGCCCGCCTCGCTGCGATCTGGCCCGCACTGGTGACGCTGCTGAAGGACGCGGGGATCAGCGATTATTCGATCCATCTGGACTCTGTCAGCGGTGTGCTGTTCGCTGTGCTGTGGCGCAGCGACGATCACGGCATGGACGCCCTGACACAGTCGGCGGTCATGCAACGCTGGTGGGCGCATATGGCTGACCTGATGCAGGTAGGCCCCGACAACGCGCCCGTTGTGACACCGCTGCACACGGTCTTTCATCTGCCATGACACCGCAGCACATCGCCGTCATCGACATCGGCAAGACCAACGTGAAACTTGCGCTTGTGGATCTGCACAGCGGGGCTGAACGCGCTGTGGTGACCCGCCCCAACCGCGTGCAGGCGGGTCCGCCCTATCCGCATTTCGACGTGGAAGGGCACTGGCAGTTTCTGCTGGACGCGCTTGCAACCTGTCATGCAATGCACCGCGTCGATGCCATCAGCGTGACCACCCACGGGGCCTGTGCGGTGCTGCTGGACGCGCAAGGCGGGCTAGCTGTCCCGGTGCTGGATTATGAACACGACGGGCCGGATGCGGTCGCTGTACGCTATGACACGATCAGACCGGATTTCGCCGTGACCGGGTCGCCGCGCCTGCCCGGAGGCCTGAACGTGGGCGCGCAGCTGCACTGGCTGTTCGACCGCGATCCCGGGTTGCTTGCGCGCACGGCTGCGGTGCTGACCTATCCGCAATACTGGGGCTTTCGCCTGACGGGGGTGCAGGCGACGGACGTGACATCGCTGGGCTGTCATACCGACCTGTGGTGCCCCGAGACGGGCACCTTTTCACCCCTTGTCGATGTGCTGGGACTGCGCGACCGGATCGCGCCGCCGCGCCGCCCGGCGGCAGTGCTGGGCAATCTGACCGCCACTGTCGCCGCACGGACGGGCCTGCCACAGCACACACCGGTGACCGTGGGGATCCACGATTCCAATGCCTCTCTATATCCGCATCTGGTGCGGCGCAGCGCACCCTTCAGCGTCGTATCGACCGGCACATGGGTGATCGCGCTGGCGGTCGGCAGGTCTGCCGTGACGCTGGAACCTGCCCGCGATACGCTGGTCAACGTGGCGGCCGACGGGCGGCCGGTCCGGTCGGCCCGGTTCGGGCGTAATTTTGATCTGCTGCGCGCAGGACAGGGTGCAGACCCCCCCGACACCGAGTCCACGGACGCCGACATTGCGGCAGTGCTGGCACAGGACATCATGCTGTTGCCGTCCGTTGTGACCGGGTCGGGGCCGTATCCGGACCACCGGGCGCGGTGGACCCCTGCGGAACCCGCCATCGGCACGGGGCAGCGATCGGCGGCGGTGGCGTTCCATCTGGCGCTGATGACCTGCACCTGCCTTGATCTGATCGGCGCGCGTGGCCCCACGATAGTCGAAGGGGCCTTTGCCCGCAACGGGGCGTATCTGCGGATGCTGGCGGCGGCGACAGGGCGTGACGTGATCGCCACCGCGTCCAGCACCGGGACCAGTCTGGGGGCGGCCCTGCTGGTGGCTGATGTGCAAGGCAGCCCCGCCGCAGACAGGGTTGTCACCGCCCCTGTCCCGGCATGGGCCGCCTATGCGGCCCGCTGGCAGGCGATGGTTGCCACATAGACCCTCAGGGAAACCGGTGTTCGCGGCCCGGTTGGGGCGTCACGTGGATCGTCTCAGCGAGAGACCCCCGATGGCATATTGACGACGGGTCACAGATTCACCTCCTTGCGGCCGAACCAGACTGCAAGCGGCATGATGATGACCGCAATCAGCGCGAACAGGATGACGTTGCCTGCGGTAGACAGCCTGTAAAAGCCTGCCTGATACTGTTTGTAGATCACGCTTGCCAGAACGTCGGATGAAAAGCCGGGCCCGCCGCGGGTCATCGCCCAGATCAGGTCGAACAGACGCATCCCGCCGATCAGCGACAACAGGACCACGGTGATCGTGAGCGGGCGTACAAGCGGCACGGTAACTTGCAGTCCATGCATCATCCGACCGAATCGATTCCATCAACGGATGCAATCTTAGGTTGCACATCACAATATCGACAACACTTCTAAGATATAAAATTGAGTTACTTTAGGATATGAGACCCCATTTTATTCTAAAAAAGGTATTTCAAGCAAGATTATGCCGTTTTGACAAGATTTCTCGGCGCTTTTGCGCTAGCGTAATCGTTATCGCATCTTGAACGATATATGCGCCGTCGTGTGCATTGGAGGTGGGGGAAACGACCCGTACATAGAAATTCGGACAATGCCCGATCTTGGATCGGCTCATATCCATTGCCTGCTCTACAGAAACAATCCTGTTGTTTCCATGGTAATTTGGTTGGAGACTACCTGAATGGAAAAATCGTTATTAGCGCTCTACTCCTATCAGCCTTTGGTCGCTGAATGTCTTGAGAAAAAAATTTCCAAAAGCAGTGTCCTATCGGTCATTGCGTCTACCGTCATTCGGACCGATGTCGTCGACATTGCTGCCAAACACAAACCGACATTTTTCGTTGTGGACTGCGGCGCACCGGACCGCGGATTGAACCTTACGCGGGATCTGCACAAGGCTTCGCCAACGACAAAAGTCATTCTCTTTACTGGAATAGAGAATCCCGACCATGCCGTGACTGCGCTAGACGCGGGCGTTGCCGGATACATTTCTTCTGCCTGCACAAAGATCGACGTGGTCGCAGCTCTGGATCTCATTTCAACAGGTCAGACCTATGTCAGTCCGCACATTGCAGCCTTGGTCATCACACGGTTTCGCGCCTCGTCCAAAGAACGAAAACATGACGCCGAACGCCGCATGAACCATCGCGAAGAACAAATTGCCCATCTTCTGCTGCAAGGGCAAACCAACCGGGCGATGGCGGATCATCTGGGATTAAGCGAAAAGACAATCAAGCATTACATGTCGAATCTGATGCATAAATTCGCGGCCCGCAATCGCGTCGAATTGGCCATGGCGCTGCCAAAAGTCTCACAACCAGCGCGCTATTACCAATAAGCCTGACAAAGAAATGTCACGCCGCACGCGCATGCGGCGGGATTGTAATTGGCCCGTCAACGCTTAGCGTTCGCGGAAAGCCCTGCTGAACTGATCTGTCACCGGTTTGACCAGATAGGACAGCGCCGTGCGTTCATCGGTCGTCAGATAGACTTCGACCGGCATGCCGGGAATCAGATGTTGATCGCCCAGTTTTTGCAGCTCTGCATCATCAAGCGTGACCCGCGCCACAAAATACGTCTCGCCCGTTCCGGTATCGCGGCTCGTCGCGGCAGAGACATGCGCAATCCGTCCTTCCAGTTCCGGTGTCGTGCGATGATTGAATGCCGAAAAACGCAGGCGCGCCATTTGGCTCATGGACACCTGATCAATGCTGGCGGGCGGCACGCGCGCTTCGACCCACAGACGCGCATCAGCAGGCACGATCGTAACCAGCACTTCGGCCGCGGAAACCACGCCCCCGACCGTATGAATGCTCAACTCGTTCACCGTGCCACTGATCGGCGCGCGAATATCCGTGCGTGAAAGCCGGTCCTCTATTGCAAATTGACGATCACGCAATTCCGCAATCCGCGTTTCAACGAGGCTGAGTTCCCTTTGCGCTTCCGTTCGGCTGGTTTCATCAATGGCGATGATCTGAAGATTGATTTCGCTGATCCGGGTGCGGGCGCGGGCAATTTCAGCGTCGATTTCACCCAATTGCCCCGAAAGCTGCGTAACCTCGCGATTGACCGTATAGAGCCGGGCAGATTCCGTCAGCTTGCGGTCGATCAGTTCGGCGATCCTTGCCTGTTCGATCGCCGACAATCCCGCTTCTTCAGCCTTTGATCGACGCTGCGCCAAAAGCCCCTCGATTTCGTCGCCGATTTGTTCGATCCCAAGCGCCAACTGCTGACGCTGGCTTTCACGGCTGGCGCGCTGTCCTTCGAACAGGCGGCGGGCGCCGGTTGTCACTTCGGCCACGGCGCTGTCGCCGCTGCGCAATTCCTGCGGAAAGTCGATTTCGGGCAAATCATCGCGTTCGGCAAGCAATCTGGCACGCCGCGCAAGCAATTCGACCAATTGCGATTTTACAATTGAAAGCTCTGCCCTTGTTTGCGCGTCTTCAAGCCGGATCAGCACCTGGCCTTCGGCGACAGTATCCCCTTCACGCACCGAAATTTCTGATACAATGCCACCGTCACGATGCTGGATCGATTTCAGGTTCTGATCCACGGCGACTGTTCCCACCGCGATGACAGCACCGGTCAACCGTGTCGTCGCAGCCCATCCGCCTACACCAAAGATCAAAAGTATACCCAAGGTGACACCCCACAAGACGAGTGGGCCAAGCCGATAAGCAGTGTCCGGGTTCCGTTTCCATTTCTGCGTCATGCTGTCATCCTGTGAATTGCGGATCATGCCGTCATATCGGCAATCAAAAGAACATGGTGGCCCTGAATGTAGACAGTTGTTTCAAAGGTGCTGTCGGAATCGAAATCCGCC
The DNA here is from genome assembly GCA_038225335.1 of Rhodobacterales bacterium. Classification (GTDB taxonomy): domain Bacteria; phylum Pseudomonadota; class Alphaproteobacteria; order Rhodobacterales; family Rhodobacteraceae; genus Loktanella. The sequence goes on along the minus strand of JBBREW010000139.1, from coordinate 2,282 downwards.
TCGATAATGGTGCGGCGGACATCCCCGACCGTGTCGTGTCTGATCTGAATCGGGATATCGTCCTTGTCGATTTCCGCGCCATACATGGCCTCAAACTCGTCTTCGAGCCTGTCAAAAACCTTCTCGAACAGTTCGTAATGCGACATCTTGAGTTTGTCGCCGTGTTTGAAATCCGTGATTTCATGGGTGATTCGAGGCGGCGATGCCGTGACCGGGGCCGCGATGAATTCGAATGTATTGTCGCCTGCGCCACCTGTCAGGACGCTGGGTGCCATGCCCACGATGAACTGGTCATCGCCCGCACCACCGATGGCGTGTTCGACACTTTCCAAGGTGTCCGTGCCGATTTCGACACCGGTCGCAAGCCCTTGATTCAAATTGATCACAACGCCTTTTGTGGTCAGCGAATAGTCGATTGTGTCAAAACCATCACCCCCGGAAAACCAGTCATCTGCGGCATCGAGTGCAGCAATCATCACGTCATCGCCGGCGCCGCCAAACACGGTATCGCTGCCCGGTCCGTCCGAAAGAACGTCATGCCCCGCACCGCCAAACAGCAGATCATCGCCATCACCACCGTCCAGCCGGTCATCACCATCACCGCCGTCCAGCAGATCATCGCCGTCGTCGCCAGACAGCGTGTCACCCCCGTCGTCGCCAAACAGCAGGTCATCCCCTGCCCCGCCAAACAGCAGGTCATCACCGGCGCCGCCGAACAGATGATCGTTGCCGTCCTGCCCAAAAAGGATGTCGTTGCCATGACCGCCGAAAATCGTGTCATGCCCGGTGCCGCCCAGAATGTGATCGGCACCGGCCCCGCCCGAGATCACGTCATTGCCGTGGCGGCCGTAGAAGTTGTCATCGCCCGCCCCGCCGTCGATATCGTCGGACCACTGTGTTCCGATCAAAAGATCATGCCGGTCCGTTCCCTGCACCCAAGGGCGGACTGCAGTGAAATGCGCCGTCTGGCTGACCTCGAATTCACCGTCGGTGACCGTATAGGTGATCGCCACCGGTTGCGTGTAATCCCCGGGCGCCTGATATATCCAGTCGGCACCGAAGGCGAAAATCTGTCCCGAAGACACCGAAACCTTCAGCACGGTCAGCGGATCACCATCCGGATCGACCGTATGGCGCAGCAGGTCCGCAAGGGTGATCAGCACCATCGACGCCCCGACCACATCGCGCAGATGGACCGGCCCGTCGACCCGTGGCGCGCGGTTCGGCACGGACCGGTCTTTGACGTCGGGCAACGCCACGTCCTTTGGTTTGTTGGTAGCGCCGCCGCTTTGGTCAGGCGTTTCATCAGCGGTAGGCGGCTGGGTGACCGGCGGCTGGGCAACGGGTGGCTGATCGACCTGTATCAGATTGACGGGTCCGGATGTGCCGATGCCCCCCATGCCGGCCGGGGACCTCGCGTCATTGGCGACACCTGTCAGTTTGAACAACCCGCCACGGTCAGCCGGCGCCATGATCGCAAGACCGTCCAGCGTGATGTCGGGCGTGTCGTGACGGCCATCAGGAGGCAGCCACACTGCAAGGACCACAGGAACAGGGCGGCTGAGCGTCGCCTCTGCTGCGGTGTCGGACCATTCTGCCGCAGGGTCCGCAGGGTCGGTGTCCTTGTCAGGCGCTGCTTTGGTTGCCAAGAATTCCGCCGTCAATGCGCCTGTCGGATCAACGTCCCCGGCATCGCCGTGACCTTCTGCCCGGCTCTCGGCCAAGGCCGGAAAGATGGATTTCAGATAAAGGCCGATCCCGACAAAGGCCATGGCCAGAACTCTTGGTATAACCGACAGCCGCTCGGGCATTTTCTGCGCATAACGCTCTGCCGGGTCGGCACTGATGCCGGTGGACTTGGTGCCCTTGACCGCGATGGTCATGGCCTGCCACCGGTCAAAGCCGTCTTGGCCGCATGCACCGACGCTGGATCAGGATCAGCAACCCGACAGGCACTGGTCAACCGGAGTGGCGAGGTTGATGCGGCCTTGACCAGGCTGGACGCCTCCGCCGCAGGACGTTGTGCAGGATCGGCAGGCGGCGTTGCCACCTTTGCACGGATGATCTCGTCTTTTGGTCCGAACGCCGTCAGGCGACCATTCTGGATCGCGGCCACCAGATCAATCGCAACCAGCGCACTAGGCCGATGCGCAATAATCACGACAATGCCCCCCCGCGCCTTGATCGTATGGATGGCCTGGGTAAGGGCCGCTTCTCCTTCGCCGTCAAGATTTGAATTCGGCTCGTCCAGCACCACCAGAAACGGATCGCCATAAAGAGCC
>JBBREW010000138.1:0-7218 GCA_038225335.1 Rhodobacterales bacterium | reverse complement strand
CGATAGATCGCCGCGGGCAGGATCTGGTCGCGGTCATCGCCCGCCGCTGCATAGACGCGGTCAATCGCCCGCGCGGGGCATCCGGTGTCGGCACGCGCCGCATTTTCCAGATCGGCGATCGACACCAGCGGGGCAGAGGGCGCGACAAGGGCGATCCGGCGGCTGTCCGGCACGCTGATCCGGTAGGTGACCGCCGCAGCGGCCGTCTGTGTCGCCGTCGGCGGTGTGCAGGACGCAACAGCCATGATCAGCGCCCCCGCCACCAGCCATCGCCGCGCCGGTCGCCTGCGTGCCGCAGGCTTGCCTGCTGCACGCCTCCCTGCACGCTTAGGCCCCTTGTCAGCCAAGGCTCATGCTCGCGGCGCTTTCGGGCAGTTCCTCGTCAAAGCAGCGCTGATAGAATTCGGCGACGGTCTGGCGTTCAAGCTCGTCGCATTTGTTCAGGAAAGACAGCCGGAAGGCATAGCCCACATCCTTGAAAATGCGGGCATTTTCAGCCCATGCCAACACCGTACGCGGCGACATGACGGTGGACAGGTCGCCGTTCATGAAGGCGGTCCGGGTCAAATCGGCCACGGTGACCATCTGGCTGACCGTGCGGCGGCCCTTTTCGGAATTGTAATGCGGCGACTTTGACAGAACGATCGCGGCCTCTGCGTCGTGGGACAGATAGTTCAGCGTGGCGACCAGTGACCAGCGGTCCATCTGCGCCTGGTTGATCTGCTGGGTGCCGTGATACAGGCCCGTCGTGTCGCCCAGACCCACGGTATTGGCGGTGGCGAACAGGCGGAAATACTTGTGCGGCGTCAGGATCTGATTCTGGTCCAGCAAGGTCAGCTTGCCGTCGGCTTCCAGCACGCGCTGGATCACGAACATCACATCCGCGCGGCCTGCGTCGTATTCATCGAACACGATGGCGACCGGGTTGCGCAGCGCCCAGGGCAGGATGCCTTCGTGGAATTCCGTGACCTGCACGCCGTCGCGCAGCTTGATCGCGTCCTTGCCGATCAGGTCAATCCGGCTGATGTGGCTGTCAAGGTTGACGCGCACCGCAGGCCAGTTCAGCCGGGCAGCCACCTGTTCGATATGCGTCGATTTCCCGGTGCCGTGATACCCTTGGATCATGACCCGGCGATTGTAGCCAAAGCCCGCAAGGATCGCGAGCGTGGTGTCGGGATCGAACTTGTAGGTGCTGTCCACCTCTGGCACGCGGTCGGTGCGGTCGGCAAAGCCCTTGATCTTCATGTCGCTATCGATGCCGAACACATCGCGGACAGAGACCTCCTCGGTCGGCGTTGCATTGATGTCGGTGGGGCCATCAGCCATGAAAATCTGCCTTTACTGTCGCGGATCGCGGGAAACGGGCGGTCTGCCTGCGGGATGCAACATATTGCAACAAATGCCAAGGGGAAGGGGGCAACACAAAGGTCGCGCCATGTGCGCGGCCCGTTGCTATTTCGCACAGATAGGCCAAGTTGTCAGCGATCCGAAGTAGCGAGTAAGACATGACCACACCCTCTGACATCGAAGACATGATCGCACGGATGGCCTTGGGCGACCGGGCGGCCTTCGACAGGCTGTATGCGGCGACCTCTGCGAAACTCTTTGGCGTGTGTCTGCGTGTGTTGACCAATCGGGCAGAAGCCGAGGACGCGCTGCAGGAAGCCTTTGTAAAGATCTGGCGCAATGCAGACAGATACCGCGTCAACGGGTTGTCACCCATGACATGGCTGATCACGGTCACACGCAACCACGCCGTGGACCGCGTGCGGGCGCGGCGGTCGCGGATGGGTGCCGGATTGGACGAAGCGGCAGATGTGGCCGACAATACCCCCGGACCAGAGGCGCTGGCGATTGCGGCGTCGGACCGGGGCCGGATCGTGGATTGCATGGGTCAGCTTGACCCCGACAAGGCGGGCGCGGTGCGCCGCGCCTATCTAGAGGGCGAAACCTATCAAGAGCTGGCAGATCATTATGATGTGCCGCTCAATACCGTAAGAACATGGCTGCGCCGCAGCCTGTTGAAGCTGAGAGAGTGTCTGTCCAATGACGGATGAAATTGCAAAAGAAGACGAGGCGGCCCTGACCGCAGAATACGTGCTGGGCTTGCTGTCGCCTGCTGAAACCGCAGCCTTTGAGGATGTTCTGGCCGTCGATCCGGCCTTGCGGGATGAATATGCGTTCTGGTCCGAACGCATGGTGGCCCTGACCGACGACATCGCCCCCGTGTCACCCCCCGCCGACAGTCTGCGCCAGATCCGTGCGACCCTGTTTCACGAAACGGCCGACACCACGGGCAGCGCCCGGTCGTGGCTGACGCGGCTGGGATTGCTGCCTGCGATGGCGGGCGGTTTGCTGGCCGCCGTTGCCGTGTTGTGGATGGTGTCTGTGTTCACACCGGGGCCGGGGCCTGCTGCCCCGACTTATGTGGCCCAGATCATTTCAGACGATGACAGTCTGATCGTGCAGGCCAATTACGATGCGACCGAACAGATCCTGACCGTGACCCGCGACACCGGCACGGCGGCACCGGGCCGTGCGCTGGAACTGTGGCTGATTGCCGATGGTGTGGCCCCCGTGTCGCTGGGCGTGCTGCCCGATGCCGGGCCCGCGCGGATCGCGCTGGATGCCGTGCTGCTGGACGATCTGCCGGGCGCAACACTGGCGATTTCCGACGAACCCCCGGGCGGGTCGATCACCGGCGCACCCACGGGGGCTGTCCTGGCCACGGGTGTCGTCACAGCGGTCTGATGGTGCCGCAGCGCCACGATTTTCAACGGGGGCGGGGTCCGGACCGGATGCCGCCCCCGCGTCGTTTCGGGCCTATGCGATCACAAGCACGTGTTGGTGTGTCCTGTGACACCGCGAACCCTGTTTGCACTGCTAGGGTGCATCCAACCCGGCCCCTCGGGGGCCATGTCTGACTGTAAAGGACTGCCCATGTTTCGCCGTCATTTTCTGCTGACCACCCTTGCCGCTGGTGTCGCACCCGCTGCCCTGTTCGCCCAATCCTTTGCCGTGACCCGGTCAGAGGCCGAATGGCGCGCCATGCTGACCGCTGCCGAATTCAACGTCATGCGGCAGGATGGCACCGAACGCGCGGGCAGCAGCCCGTTGGACAAGCAATACGCCGAAGGCATGTATCATTGCCGGGGCTGCGATCAGGCGCTTTATCCATCAAGCACCAAATACGACAGCCGCACAGGCTGGCCCAGCTTTTACGCGGCCTATCAGAATGCGATCGGGACCAAGGCGGACAACAAGATGTTCACCGCCCGCACAGAAGTGCATTGCAGCCGCTGTGGCAGCCATCTGGGCCATATCTTCAGTGACGGCCCACCACCGACCGGACAGCGTCATTGTCTGAACGGTGTCAGTCTGGTGTTCCGCGCCGCCTGAGGCGGGAAACGGAAACGGTCTGTTCGCAATCAAATGCTTAACGCATCGCCGTGAAGGGGATAGGTCTTGTGGAGCCGCTCTGACGCCGCCACAGGATATAGACCCTTCATGCGCGACCGCTTTCTTTATCCTTTGCGACCCACGCGGGGAGAAGCGCATCTGGCCACGGCCATTTGCGCCATCGGTCTGTGTGGCGGGCTGATTGCCTTCATGAGTGTCACCCGGATGGGAGAGACAAAGGACATTCTGCGTCAGTTGACCGGGGCGGATCTGTGGTTCATCGCCAGCGGCATTTACGGGGCTTTGGCCGGTCTTTACATGGGCCGCCGCTGGCTGGGGCAGCGCGGCCGTCTGGGGTATCTGCGCGCGGTGGCGGGCGCATTGGTCATCAGCTTTGCCGGGGCGCTGATCGGCGGGACGCTGGCGCTGCCGGTGTTCGGCACCATGTTCGGTCCGCTGATGTTTGCGCTGACGCTCTGGGGTCAGCCGCCATTGGCGCTGATCTGGGGCCTTGTCCTGATCGCAGCCCATGGTCTGATCATGACATGGCGGAGCGAGCGGGCGTGGCTGGCACAGCAGGCCATGGGGGTCCCCAGTCAGGCCGTGTCACTGGCACGCCTGCACAGCAAGCGCGGCACGAACTGGCTGACCCCGGCACTGGACCGCGCCAAACGTTAGGCGCGGCCGGGGCTGCAATCAGCCGGTCAGCACAACGCGGTTCAATCCTTTTCGCGGAAATTGCGGCTGGCCTTGATCTGATCCCACGCCCAGACGACCTCTGACAACTGGTCTTCCTGACTGCGGTCGCCACCGTTCATGTCCGGATGAAGAACCTTGATCAACGCCTTGTAGCATTTGCGGATTTCAGCCTTTGACATATTGTCGCGGGCGTCCAGAATCTCGACCGCGCGGCGTTCGGTGGGCGGCAGTTTGCGGGTGCCGTTACCCAGCTTGCCGGGGTTGCGCGTCGCGTTTTCGCCCAGAACCTCGTGCGGGTCCGTGACGCCAAGTCGCGCCCATGCCAGTTCCTCGACCGACCGTTTGATCGGCTTGGTCGGGCGTTCCCAGGTGGCGCGGTCCTTTTCCATCTGGGCCATCAATTCGGCCTCTGATGTGCCGTCAAAGAAATTCCATTTCAGATTGTATTCGCGCACGTGGTCTTTGCAGAACCACCAATAGTCGTCGATGGAATCGGGGCTTTTGGGTGCCCGGTATTGGCCTGCCTCGTCACAACCCTCGTGGTCGCAGATCCGTGTGGACGTATCCGACGCCCCTGACATGCCCCGCCGCCCGCGTGGGTTCTTCTTCTTGGCACCCGACACAGACATGTCGAAACCGAAGGGGTCTTTCTTATTCATGGGGATCGTCCCTTTCCGACTCAAGCTCTGCACTCTAAACCTGTGGGTGGCAGATAGAAGAGGCAGGACGAAAATAATGGCACTTGACGCAGATATTCACGCCGCATTGACCCGCGAGCTGGCACCCGAACACCTGGAGGTGATCAACGAAAGCGCCCAGCACGCAGGCCACATGGGCGATGACGGGTCCGGAGAGAGCCATTGGCGCGTCGTCATCACCGCGTCATCGCTGGACGGACAATCGCGGCTGGCCAAGCATCGCGCGGTCCACGATGCCTTGGGCGCGCCGATCATCGACCGCCTGCACGCGCTGGCGATCACATTCCGCTGACATTGGCCGCGTGGTGGGCGATATACCGCGCAGTCAGGGGCGCAGGGTGTCGCTGACATCCGGTGTCGTGGGCGCGGGCATGGCCGTATGGGCCACCTCGCTGATCGGCGCAGGCGACAGGTCGGACACCGGGGCAGGGGGCGGGGCCGGGGGCGTCACCGTGTCGCGCAGATCAGGGATGCGCGGCGGTGCGGGGTGGTCTTCGGTCTGCACCGGTGCCTCTGCCGACCGGCAGAACACCATCATGTTCAAAAAGACGGTCGTCTTGCCCAGCAGCCCTTCGCGTTCTTCTGACGGCAGGGTGTCGGTGCGCAGATAGGTCCAGCCCTCTGCGGCCTGCGCATTCAGGACGCGGGTCATCGCAAGGGCAAAGCGGTCTTCGGCGGATTTGACCCCGCGCAGTTTTTCACCGCGACGGGGCGCGGGCACGATCTTGTATTCCAGTTGCGCCATGATGTCCCCCGGCGTTTGGTGCCTGATCTGACCCTGCCCGGTGACGGACAGGGCAGGGTGGCTGCGTTACAGGCCCAGCTTGGCCGCGACCAGGGCATTGACGGTGGCCGGATTGGCCTTGCCGCCGGTGGATTTCATGACCTGACCCACAAACCAACCCGCCAGTTTCGGGTTTGCCTTCGCCTTTTCAACCTGTGCGGGATTGGCGGCGATGATCTCGTCCACCGCGGCTTCGATCGCGCCGGTATCGGTGACCTGTGTCAGACCTTCGGTCGCCACGATCTCTTCGGGATCGCGGTTCTGGGTATAGGCGATGTCGAACACATCCTTGGCGATCTTGCCGCTGATCGTCTCTGCCTTGATCAGCGCCACGATCTGCGCAAGCCTGCTGGCAGAAATCGGACTGTCGGCGATCGCGGTGTCGCCATCCTTTTTCAGACGCCCGAACAATTCGTTGATGACCCAGTTCGCCGCAAGCTTGCCATCGCCCGCTTGGGCCACCGCTTCGAAATAGGTGGCGTTGGCCACATCGGCGGTCAGCACGGATGCGTCATAGGACGACAGACCGAAATCTGTGATGAACCGTGCCTTCTTTGCGTCCGGCAGTTCCGGCAGGCTGGCCGCGATATCGTCGACCCAGGCCTGTTCGATTTCCAGTGGCAGCAGATCAGGGTCCGGGAAATAGCGGTAATCATGCGCCTCTTCCTTGGACCGCATGGACCGGGTTTCGTTCTTGTCCGGGTCATACAGGCGGGTTTCCTGAATGACAGTGCCGCCATCCTCTATGATGGCGATCTGACGCCGGGCCTCTACCTCGATTGCCAACTGGATGAACCGCATGGAATTCATGTTCTTGATTTCGCAGCGGGTGCCCAGATGCGCAAAGTCCTGGCTGGCCTGATAGCGTTCGTAATCACCGGGGCGGCAGACGCTGACGTTCACATCCGCCCGCAGGTTGCCGTTCTGCATATTGCCGTCGCATGTTCCCAGATACCGCAGGATCTGGCGCATCTTGACGACATAGGCCGCAGCCTCCTCGGGTCCGCGAATATCGGGGCGGGACACGATCTCCATCAAGGCCACGCCCGTGCGGTTGAAATCCACGAATGACATCGTGGGGTCCATGTCGTGAATCGATTTGCCCGCGTCCTGTTCCAGATGAATACGCTCAATCCGCACCAGACGTGCCACGCCGGGTGACATCTCCACCAGCACTTCACCTTCACCGACGATGGGGTGATACAACTGGCTGATCTGATAGCCCTGCGGCAGATCGGGGTAGAAATAGTTCTTGCGGTCAAAGGCGCTGACCAGATTGATCGCAGCCTTCAACCCCAACCCTGACCGCACCGCCTGTTCCACACAGTATTCGTTGATAACAGGCAGCATCCCCGGCATCGCCGCATCCACCATCGCGACATGGCTGTTGGGTTCCGCCCCTACACCCGTCGAGGCCCCCGAAAACAGCTTGGCGTTCGATGCGACCTGCGCATGGATCTCCATCCCGATGACCAGCTCCCAGTCATGTTTCGCCCCGGCAATTACCTTTCTGCAGGCGGCGCAGTGTCGCAGAGCTGTGCGCAGCACAGCGCCCGCCGCCCTGCAGCGCCGGCAGCGTGCCCCCGGCGGCAGCGCACGAGCGGTGAGCGCACGCTTGCGGCAAGCAGCGGCGGCGGA
>JBBREW010000137.1:0-7235 GCA_038225335.1 Rhodobacterales bacterium | reverse complement strand
ACGATCAGATCCATGATGACATAGGTCGGCAGCAGGATGGAAATGGCTGTCGGAATATCGGACACCGCCGCCACAAGGGGCATCCCCAGTGACCCGATCATGCCGCCGAACCCGGCCTTTGCCAGTGCCACGAAAAACACCGCAAACCCCGCGACACCGTAAAACAGGATCGGGGCGTCAGCGATCACGCGTGGTCCCTTGGCCGGGTCGCATCAGGTTGCCGCAGCATCAAGCGCCGTCAGGACACGTTCCGGGGTCATCGGCATCTGCCACAGGCTTGCGCCCAGCGGGTGCAGCGCATCGTTCACCGCATTCAGGACGGCTGCGGGCGCGCCGCCTGTCCCGGCCTCTCCTGCACCCTTGGCACCAAGGACGGATGTCTTTGTCGGGGTTTCGATGTGCGCCACGGTGATGTCGGGCATTTCAGCGGCCATCGGCACCATGTAATCGGCCATTGTCGCGTTCATCATCTGCCCGTCTTCGGAATAATGGCATTCTTCATACAGGGCGCCACCGATGCCCTGCACCACGCCGCCGCGGATCTGTTCGTCAACCAGCAGCGGGTTGATGACGCGGCCGCAATCCTCCACCGCCCAGACGTGCAGGACCTTGATGAAACCCGTTTCGGTATCGACCTCGACATGGGCGGCCATGGCCCCGTTGGTAAAGACGAATGGAAAATCCGTGACCCGGTAATGGCGCGTGGCGATCAGTTCTGGTTTCAGATCCGACGGCAACTCGTTGCCGCGGTAATAGACGGTGCGGGCCAGATCGGCGAGCGGCATCCGCTCGGTGCCGTCCAGATCGGTGACGGCACCATATCTGATATCAAGGGTGTCGCGGGTCGTCTGCAACATGACCGCCGCCACATCCAGCACCTGATCCTTCAGCGCGGTGGCGGCCTGCAACATCGCCTCGCCGCCGATACCGGCCCCGCGCGATGCCCATGTGCCGCCGCCATAAGGCGTCGTGGCGGTGTCGCCCGTCGTGACCTTGACCCGGTCCAGATCCACACCGAACACCCCGGCTGCGATCTGGGCAAGGATGGCATTGGTCCCCTGACCCTGTTCGGTGACGGAACTGGACACATGCAGCGCCCCGCCCGCATCAAGCCGCACCGTGGCGCCATCCTGACTGGCGATCGGCGCGCCGCCGATACCATAGAACATGGGCGATGGATTCGTGACCTCGACCAGCGACACAAAGCCGATGCCGCGATAAATCCCGCGGGCCCGCGCTGCGATCTGGTCGGCGCGCAAGGCGTCGTAATCCATGATCTGCACCAGTTTGCGCAGGGCGGCCTGATGGCTGAGATCGTCGAGTTTCATGCCAGTGGCAGAGGTGCGCGGATAGCTGTCGTCGGCCATCAGGTTTTGCAGGCGCAGGGCGACCGGGTCCATCCCGATCAGCCGTGCCGCATCCTCGACCAGACCATCGGCCACAGCCATGGCGATGGGATGACCCACGGCGCGATACTGGCAGGTCAGCACCTTGTTCTGGAACACGACACGCCCGCGCGCGCGGTAGTTTTCCAGCACATAGGGCGCGCCGGTCAGGTTCAGCACCTGATTGCATTCGATGGCAGAGGTGCGCGGATACATCGAAAACGGGCCGATCCCGGTCATGTCGTCGATGTCGATGCCCACAATGGTGCCGCTGTCCGTCACCCCAAGCCGCGCCCGCACTAGGTGGTCGCGGGCATGGATGTCGGTCACGAAACTTTCAAACCGGTCGGCGATGAATTTGACCGGACGGCGCAGCAGACGCGCCGCCGCCGCCGTCGCGATCTCATCGCCGTAGGTGTGGATCTTGATCCCGAATGACCCGCCGACGTCGTTGGAAATGACGCGAACGTTTTCTTCGGGCAGATCAAGGTGCCGGGCAAAGATCACCTGCATCATATGCGGGGCCTGCCCGGAATAATGCACCGTCAGTTTCTGTTCGGACGGATCGAAATCACACACTGTGCCCCGCGATTCCAGCGTGACACCGGTATGGCGGCCAAAGCGGAATTCCCGTTCCACGATCCGCACGCCGGGGCGGGCAAAGGCGGCGTCGATATCACCCGCCGTCACCTGCCGTTCCCAGGCCAGATTGGACTTGAAATCCGGGTGCACAAGCGTGGCGTCCGGCGTGAGCGCGTCTTCGGTATCCAGCACGGCGGGCAGGGGGTCGTAATCGACCATCACCAGCTCGCAGGCGTCTTCGGCCAGGGCGCGGGACGTGGCGATGACCATGACCACCGGTTCGCCCTGCCAGCGGGCCACGTCGACGGCCAGCGGATGTTGCGGCGGGGATCGCAGGCCCGCCATATGGGTCAGCACACCGACATAAGGCGTGACATGGGCGGCGAGATCGGCCCCCGTATAGATCGCCACGACACCGGGCATGGCCCGCGCGTCATCGGTGTCGATCGACAGGATTTGCGCGTGCGCATGGGGCGACCGGACAAAGGCCGCGTGGACCATGCGGGGCAGGGTCACATCGTCGACAAACCGGCCCCGGCCCTGCAACAGCCGGGCGGCATCGGCCCGGGGTGAAGGTTGCCCGATATAGCGGTTGGGACGCTCGAACAGTTCGGACCGCAGCAGGGGGCCAGTCATGGGCGGCTCTCCTTTATGGTGTCGCAGATGGCGTCGACAATGGATTGATAGCCGGTGCAGCGGCAGTAATTGCCGGACAGATGGGCGCGGATCGCGTCCCGGTCCGCGCCGCCGCCCGCGTCGATGTAACTGAGCGCCGAGGCCAGCATCCCCGGCGTGCAAAACCCGCATTGCAGGGCGTTGCGCCGGGTGAATGCGGCCTGCAAGGCATGTGACAGACCCTGATCGGCCAGGCCTTCGACGGTCGTGATCTGGCATCCGTCGGCCTGCACCGCCAGCATCAGGCAGCCGCGCACGGTCTGGCCGTCCACGCGCAGGGTGCAGGCGCCGCAGACGCCGTGTTCGCAGCCCACATGGCTGCCGGTCAGGCCCAGATCATGGCGCAGGAAATCCACAAGGTTCTGGCGCACCGGCACGGTCGCCGTGATGGGTTCTGCATTCACGGTCAGGGAAATGGTGACGGTGCGGGTCATGGGATCATCCCTTTCAATGCGCGGGTCAGGGCAACCCCGGCAAGGCGCTGGCGGGTCGCGGCACTGGCCTTTTGGTCACTGGCGAAATCGACGGCGGACAGATGTGTCAGCGCATCGGCGACGGGCAGGCCGTCATTCAGGGCCTGTTCAAGGGCCACCACGCGCAGCGCACGGTCGGCTACGCCGAAGAATGCGACCCGGTGTGATGATCCTGTCCGCATGACCGCCGCCCCGGCAAGCGCGTAATCGCCGTGGCGTTGGGTCAGTTCCTGAAACCCGCAGGACTGGTCGGGCGTCATGGATTTGATGTGGACCGCGACGATCAACTCTCCGGGTTGCAGCGCAGTATCATAGTAGCCCTGAAAGAAATCATCGGCGGCGATGTGCCGGGTGCCGTCCGGGCCTGTGACCTCCAGCATGGCATCAAGGGCCAGCGCAAGGGCGGGCATTTCCGCTGCCGGATCGGCCAGCGCAAGTGATCCGCCGATGGTACCGCGATTGCGGATGGCATCATGGGCGATATGCGGCAAGGCCAGTCCGAACAGCGGCACGGCCTGCCGGACATCGGCGCTGGCCTCCAATTCGGCATAGCGTGTCATGGCCCCGATGCGGATGCTGTCGGCAGTGCGGGTGATTCCCCGCAGGGCGTCAACATCGGCAAGATCGACCAGCAGGCCGGGATTCGCGACACGGAAATTCATCATCGGCATCAAACTTTGCCCGCCGGCCAACGGCATCGCGTCCGCGCCTGCGGCGGCCAACAGCGCAAGGGCCGCGTCAAGCGTCTGCGGTCGCTGATAGTCGAAATCCGGTGCCTTCATGTCCTGTCCTCTTGCCGGTCTGTCGCGGATCGGGCTTTACGTCCCGCATCTGCTAAGTTATCGACTAATAAATAACGCACAAGGGAGGATTTGCACGCATGGGCCAGATCAGGCAAAAAACGACCATTCAGGCGCGCCAGTCCGGCGTTGGCCAAACCCATTCGCGCAGCCATGTCCGCATCAGGGATGTCTATGCAATCATTGACGAACCGCTGGAACGCGGCGGCAGCAACCTTGGCCCGTCGCCCACGGAAACCATGATGTCGTCGCTGATCGGCTGCACGAATGTCATCTCCAAGAAGATCGCGCACCGCATGGGTGTCACCTTTGGTGCCATGAAGATCGACATGTCCTACAGCTTCAACCGCCTTGGCACGATGCTGGAGCAGGAGGTGGACGTGCCCTTCAACGATATCGTGCTGGACATCGACGTTGAAACCGACGCGACCCCGGACCAGATGGCCGCGATCAAGGCAGAGCTGGAACAGTTCTGCCCGGTGGCCAAGGTGTTCCGCGCGGCGGGCATGACCATTACCGAAAACTGGTCCACGCGCCCCTTGTCCGACACGGCCCACTGAACATTCTGAAAGGATCGACCCATGACCCATACCTTGATGCCTGATGCACAGGCCCCCGCATTGTCATTGCCGCTGGTCGGTGGCGGCACTTGGACGCTGGCGGATCAGACGCCGGAATCCTTTACCATGATCGTGATCTATCGCGGCCTGCATTGCCCGGTCTGCAAGACCTATCTGGGCAAGTTGGCTGGCCTGATGGATGAGGCGAAATCCTATGGTCTGAACGTCGTTGTGGCGTCGATGGACGGCGCCGACCGCGCGGCAGAGGCAAAGGCAGACTGGGGTCTGGGCGATATGCCTGTGGCCCATGATCTGTCGGTCGATGACGTGAAAAACTGGGGGCTGTATCTGTCCACATCCATCAAGGATGCGGAACCCGGCCAGTTCGCGGAACCGGGTCTGTTCTGGGTGCGCGGCGACGGTCGGCTGTATCTGATCGACGTAGCCAACATGCCCTTTGCCCGCCCCGATCTGGATATCCTGTTGCCCAAGGCCAAGATGGCGATGGACAACAATTACCCCGCACGCGGCACCACAGCGGTCTAGGGGGTGGCGGGATCATCCGGTTGTGGCCGGTCCCGTTCCAGCTTGATCCGCAAACCGGCGACAAAGGCCGCGACCGCGTCAGAGATGACGCGGTCCTTGCGGGTTTCCAGCGCGCTTTCATAAACCAGATCGCGCACGCCGTAATAGAAGATGCCGCCGTGCATGACCCAGGCGAATTCCACCTCGCAATCGCGAGAGGGACGGTCGGGCAGGCCCAACTCGATCCGCGCTTCGGTCAGGATGGGTTCAAGGATGCGTTGCCGGACCAGCAGCATGTAGCGGCGGTTGATGTCCGCCCCTTTCAGACCCGAAAACAGGTAAATCCGCATCCATTCGCGGTTAAAGATCACGTCCGTATAGACCATGTAGAAATCGTTCAGCCTGTCCTGCAACGATCTGCTGCGGTCGCTGAGGATCTTTTCCCATTCGGGCCGCCAGCGGTTCACGTAAACCGCATCATAGACTTCGCGGATCAGATCGTCCTTTGACGGGAAATAGCGATAGAGCAGCGGCTGCGTCACACCCAGCTTGCGGGCCAGACCGCGGGTCGAGCTTTCGAACCCTTCTTCGGCAAAGAAGGCGATGGCCTTGGTGATGAAATCTTCGCGGCGTTTACCGGACGGCATCCGCTTGCGCTTTGCTGTGTCGTCCGGGTCAGTCATGGGATCCTTTCAGGCAGCGTGCCAGTCGTCGTTGACCTTGATCCGGTGCCCCACCGCCAGACCCTGCATCAGGGTGGTTTCAATGAAACAGCCTTTTTTGGCGGCGGCAATCAGGGAAAGCTGCTCTTCCTTCGATGCACTGCTATCAAGGTCGATATCAAGGTCAAAACCAACCGGTGCCGTGACGTAGGGGTCATTGCCGGTCTGTTCGCCGGTCCAGTGCAGCCGCGCCTTGACCGTCACGGTGCCGATGGGCGTGCGCAGGCGTTTGGCAAAGGCCCTGATCTGCGTCATCAGGCAGCCGGTCAGCGCGGCGGTAAACAGGGCCAGTGGCGGGGGCGCGGTGCCGTCGCCGCCGTGAAACGGACCTTCGTCCGTGGCCAGATCAAAGGTTTCCTTCATCATCGGCCAGACGACGTGGATATCGTTGCGCATCTTGCCCGACGACGTGCCGGTGCCTTCGAAAATCACGTCGAAGGTCTTGATCTGCTGTTCGGTCATTCCGGTTCCCCCTGCTTTGGTTATCACTTGATAACATGAATCACACCAGATCGCGCAAGGGCATTGACACATCCACCGATTTAATTTGTCATTCGATAAATTAAGCTGGGAACAGGAAGGAACGCGCCATGGCCCGTTTGACACGTCAGGACATCTACGACACCGCGAAAACACTGTCGAACTGGGGGCGTTGGGGGGATGATGACCAGATCGGCACGTTGAACAACATCACACCCGACGACATCGTCGCTGCCGCCGGGCTGATCAAAAAGGGCAAGACGTTTCCCCTTGGCCTTGATCTGAAGGAAAAGATCCAGTCCGGCCTGTTCGGCGGGCGCTGGAACATGATCCACCAGATGCTTGCCACCGGGACAGACGCGGTCGTGGGCGCGCAGGACGGCGACGGGAGGGCGTATCTGCGCTATGCGGACGATGCGATCAACCTGCCCTGCCAGGTCGGCACCCAGTGGGATGCGCTGTGCCACATCTTTCTGGATGACAAGATGTATAACGGCTATCCAGCGACCGATGTGACCGTCAACGGCGCGGCCCGGCTGGGCATCGAACACGTGCGCGGCAAGATGGTCGGGCGCGGTGTCCTGCTGGACGTGGCCCGGTGGAAAGGCGTCGACAGCCTTGATGACGGCTATCCCATCACCAATGCCGACCTTGACGGCTGTGCCGCGGCGCAGGGGGTGACGGTGAAAAAGGGTGATTTCGTCATCGTGCGCACCGGTCATCAGGAACGCTGCCTGTTGTCCGGGGACTGGACCGGCTATGCGGGCGGCGACGCGCCGGGGCTCGCGTTCGAGACGGCGCATTGGATCAAGAACAACGACATCGCCGCCATCTGCGCCGACACTTGGGGCTGCGAGGTCCGCCCGAACGAGAGTGACGAGGCGAACCAGCCGTGGCACTGGGTCGTGATCCCGGCGATCGGCATTTCGATGGGAGAGATCTTTTACGTCAAGGAACTGGCGGCGGATTGCGCCGAAGATGGCGTTTACGAATTCTTCTTTACCGCGCCGCCGCTGCATATTCCGGGCGCTGC
>JBBREW010000136.1:0-7266 GCA_038225335.1 Rhodobacterales bacterium | reverse complement strand
CTGGCAGCCGATTTCCTGCGCGGTGCGGGCGATTTCGGGCACGACGCCAGAGGTGGACAGGGTGATGCGGCGGCGGGACAGGGCGATGCCTTCGCCATCCATCGCGATCTTCATCGCGTCGCGCACCGCCTCGAAGTTGTAAAGCGGCTCTCCCATGCCCATCAGCACGATGTTGGACAGCATCCGGGGACCGATGTCGCCGCTGCCCTGCCCCGGTTCCGGCCATTCGCCCAGATCGTCGCGGGCGATCAGGATCTGCCCCACGATTTCGGCGGGCGTCAGGTTGCGCACCAGTTTCTGCGTGCCGGTGTGGCAGAACGAACAGGTCAAGGTGCAACCGACCTGAGAGGAAATGCACAGGGTGCCCCGGTCTTCTTCGGGGATATAGACGACTTCGACCTCGTGGCCGCCTGCGATGCGGACAAGGTATTTGCGGGTGCCATCGGTGCTGACCTGCCGGGTGACGACCTGCGGCACCGCGATCGTAAAGGTCGCGGCCAGCATGGCGCGGTAGTCCTTTGCCAGATTGGTCATCAGCGCAAAGTCACGCACGCCCCAGTGATACAGCCACTGCCACAGCTGGTTGACGCGCATCTTGGCCTGCTTTTCCGGCGTCCCGGCGGCGATCAGTGCATCGCGCAACTGGTCGCGGGTCAGGCCGATCAGGTTCTGCGGCCCCTCCGCCAGTTTGCGGGGGATCGTGTGAACGTCTTGCGTGATGGGGGCCGTGGCGGTCATGGACAACACCTATTGGAACGTGAAGCAAGGCTGATACAGGCAAAAGGCCCCGGTTTTCAAGTGAAAACCGGGGCCCTTGATCACAACGATGGCACGCGGTGTCAGCCGGCGCAGCGGTTGGCGGCCTCGTCCACGGCGGCGGTGAAGCCCGCCAGAGAGAAGGTGTCGGTCGTGATGTTGCCGCGACCGGACCTCGCCTGCAACACGGCGTCGGATCCGCGTTTCATCGCGGCGACGACGCGGGCGTCATCCTCTGGCGTGGCGGGCCAGGCGTATTCGCCTTCGGTGAACAGCTGGAACGCGGTGCCGCCCACGTTCAGTTCGACCGTCGATCCCGCCGCAAAGGGGTAACCGCCGGTGAACATGATCTGACCGTTCACGTTCTCGCTCGGACGGTAGAACACCATCAGATAGATGTCGCCCCGGTTCCCGGTGGTCGGGCTGCCCGACGAATCCGTCAGCGTGCTGGTTTTGGGCGCAGAAGTGCTGATGCACTCGCGCGGGTTGTCGGCCTCGAACGTGCTCCAGTCCGTGTTGGCGGCGACCAGATTGTCGGTGGTCGCCTGCGCCCCGGCCTGCGTGGCAAGCAGAGTGGCCCCCGCCACTGCCAAGGTGCGAATTGTCGTCATCATCATGTCTGTCCGGCCTCCAAGATACCTATGCCTCTGTCATGCCCGCCGCGGGTTTTTTCAACCTTTTCGTCTGGCGGGTCTTTGATCAACGCGATAGCGATGACCCTAGCAAAAAACCGCCCAGAGTGCAAAGCCCTCATCCGCGCACAAACCCGTGGGGCGGGCGCGACAAGAAGGAATCTGCCGATGCATGCCCCTGTTGATCTGGTGAACGTCTGGCGCGGCGACATTCTTGAATCCGTGCATCAGGGTCACGCCGTCGTCTGCGGCGCGGATGGCGAGATCACAGAGGCCTGGGGCAATCCGGGCGCGGTCATCTATCCCCGGTCGTCGTGCAAGATGATTCAGGCCCTGCCCCTGATCGAAAGCGGGGCCGCGGACGCGCAGGGGCTGGGGGTTGAACAGCTGGCGCTGGCCTGCGCCAGTCATCAGGGCGCGCATATCCACACTGACCGGGTGCAGGTCTGGCTGGATGGTCTGGGCCTGTCGGATGCGGATTTCCGCTGTGGCGTGCAATGGCCCACAGACCTGCCCGCCCGGAACGAGATCATCCGCGCCCACGCCGCGCCTTGCCAGATCCACAACAACTGTTCGGGCAAACACGCGGGGTTCCTGACCCTGAACCGGCATATCGGCGGGGCGGCGGATTACGAGTTGGTGGATCACCCGGTGCAGCAGATGGGCCGCGCCGCGTTCGAGGATGTGACCGGAGAGGAGAGCCCCGGTTACGGGATCGACGGCTGTTCTGCCCCGAACTTTGCCACCACGGTGCACGGGCTTGCCCGCGCGATGAGCGTGTTTGCCACCGCCCATGACCGCAGCGACGCGCGCAGTCGCGCGGCGGTCCGTCTGCGCGAAGCGATGATGGCGCGGCCCGATCTGGTGGCGGGCGAAACCCGCGCCTGCACCGATCTGATGCGCGCGATGGGGGGACGGGTCGCGATCAAGACCGGGGCCGAAGGCGTGTTCGTGGCCATCATTCCCGATCTGCGGCTGGGTGTCGCGGTCAAGATCGCGGACGGCACAACCCGCGCATCAGAGGCGGCGATTGCCGCAGTTCTTGTGAAACTGGGCGTACTGGACGCGGATCACCCCGCGACACGGGCGCGGATGATGCCCGAGATCCGCAACTGGCGCGGGACGCTGTGCGGGCGCATCACGCCTGCGGCGGCCTTGGGTTAGGGGCGGGTCATGACATTCACCCTTGCCACATGGAACATCAATTCGGTGCGATTGCGCGAAACGCTGGTCGCACAACTGATGCAGGACGAGGCCCCCGACGTGCTGTGCCTGCAGGAATGCAAAAGCCCGCTGGACAAGATCCCGGTCGCCACGTTTCAGGCGCTGGGTTACACCCATATGATCGGCCGCGGGCAAAAGGGGTATAATGGCGTCGCCATCCTGTCCAAGCTGCCGATCACCGAAACCGGTGCTGCGGATCATGCGGGGCTGGGTCACGCGCGCCATGTGGCGGGGCGGCTGGACAACGGGGTCACGATCCACAATTTCTATGTGCCCGCCGGGGGCGATCTGCCCGACCGGGCGGTGAACGCGAAATTCGGGCAGAAGCTGGATTACCTGACAGACATGCGCGACGCGTTTCACGGCGACCGTCCGTCGCGGGCGATTCTGGTGGGCGATCTGAACATCGCGCCGCGTCCCGACGACGTCTGGGACCACAAGAAGCTGCTGAAGATCGTCAGCCACACCCCCGTCGAGGTGGCCCATCTGGCAGAGGTGCAGGAGGCGGGCGACTGGATCGACGTGACGCGCGCAGATATCCCGCAGGGCAATCTGTTCAGCTGGTGGTCCTATCGTGCGCCCGACTGGGAGACGGCCGACCGGGGGCGCAGGCTGGATCACATCTGGGCCACCCGCGACATTGCCAGCGCCGCCCACGGCAGCCGCATCCTGCGCCATGTGCGCGGCTGGACCCAGCCCAGCGATCATGTGCCGGTGTTTGCCACCTTTGATCTGTAGCATTGGTCACAGGTTTCCCGCGCTGCGCTGCGGGATGCCTCCGGCGGGAGTATTTTGAAAAAAGCGAAGGCGGGGTCGTTTTCCATGCGGCCGGATTAGGCTAACCAGTTGGCACCACAGCAAGGAGAACCGCCATGTCCCCGACCCCGAAGGTGCCGAAGCCTGTTGTATTGTGCATTCTGGACGGCTGGGGCCTGCGGGCGGAGACCGCAGGCAATGCGCCGGTGCTGGCCGATACGCCGCATTTCGACCGCCTGATGGCGACCTGTCCGCATGCGACGCTGATCACCTATGGGCCCGACGTGGGGTTGCCGCGCGGGCAGATGGGTAATTCCGAAGTTGGCCATACCAATATCGGTGCGGGCCGGGTCGTGGCGATGGATCTGGGTCAGATCGATCTGGCCATCGAAGACGGCACCTACCGGACCGAGGCCGCGATCCGCAGCTTTGCCACGCGCCTGAAAGAGACCGGCGGCCGGGCGCATCTGATCGGCATCGTGTCCGACGGGGGGGTGCATGGCCATGTGTCCCATCTGATCGCCACGACCCGGATGCTGGCAGACGAAGGGATCGACGTGGTCATCCATGCGGTCACCGACGGGCGCGATGTGGCGCCCACATCGGCGGTGGCCCATATGGCGGACCTGCTGACGCATCTGCCGGGCAATGCCCGGATCGGGACGGTCACGGGGCGTTATTATGCGCTGGACCGGGACAATCGCTGGGACCGGGTGCAGACTGCATTCGAGGCGATGGCGAACGGCGTGGGGCCGGTCAAACCGACGGCACAGGCGGCCATTGCCGATGCCCATGCCGCCGGGCAGACCGACGAATTCGTGCCCGCCACGGTGATCGGCAGCTATGCCGGGATGAAACCTGCCGACGGGCTGTTCTGTCTGAATTTCCGGTCCGACCGCGCGCGCGAGTTGCTGGAGGCGATCGGAAACCCGGAGTTTGACGGATTCGCACGCGAGATGCCGCAACTGGCGGTACGGCTGGGAATGGTCGAATACTCTGCCCGGCACATGGGCTGGTATGATGCGGTCTTCCCCAAGCGCGACATCCGCAACGCGCTGGGGGCATGGGTCGCCGCGCATGGCCGGACACAGTTCCGGCTGGCCGAAACGGAAAAGTATCCCCATGTCACATTTTTCCTGAACGGCGGGCAGGAAACGCCGGAAGACGGCGAAGACCGCCTGATGCCCCTGTCGCCCAAGGTCGCAACCTATGACCTGCAACCGGAAATGTCGTCGGGCGCGGTCACCGAGGCCTTTGTCGCGGCGATTGCCAAAGGTTACGATCTGATTGTGGTGAATTACGCCAATCCCGACATGGTGGGCCATACCGGCGATCTGGCGGCGGCGATGGCGGCCTGTGCTGCGGTGGACCGGGGGCTGGGCCGGGTGCTGGATGCGCTGGCACAGGCCGGCGGGGCGATGATCGTCTGCGCGGATCACGGCAATTGTGAAACGATGGTGGACCCGGACACCGGCGGCCCGCACACGTCGCACACCACGAACCCGGTTCCGGTCATCCTTGTGGGTGGGCCTGCGGGGGCCAGCCTGCGCGACGGGCGGCTGGCGGATGTGGCGCCGACGCTGCTGGACCTGATGGGTCTGGACCTGCCGCCGGACATGACCGGACGGAGCCTGATCGGGTGAGGTGGGTTGTGTCCCTTTTGCTGGGTCTGGCGATCTGGTCGGGGACAGCCATGGCGCAATCGCCCGGCGATGCCGCAGCGGCGGCGGCGGCGCGGTTGACGCAGGCGCGGGCACAATTGGAAGCCGCAGACCGCGCCAGCGATCAGGTGGCAGCCCTGACAGAAACGGTGCGCGCCTTTGAGGATGGGCTGATCGCCATGCGCGACGGGATGCGGCGGGTCATGATCCGGCAGCAGACGCTGGCGGCGCAACTGGCAGAGCGGGAGGCCGAAGTGTCGCGCCTGCTGGGCGTGCTGACGTCGATCGGCAATGCGCCCGCACCCTTGCTGCTGCTGCACCCCAGCGGTCCGCTGGGCACGGCACGGTCGGGCATGATCGTGGCCGATGTGGCCCCGGCGTTGCAGGATCAGGCCAATGTGCTGCGGGCGCAGATGGAAGAACTGGCCCTGTTGCAGTCCCTGCAGGAAACGGCGGCCGATACGCTGCGCGATGGACTGCTCGGCGCACAGGATGCCCGCGCGGCCTTGTCTGCCGCCGTGTCGGACCGCACGGACCTGCCCCTGCGCTATACCGAGGATGCGGTGCAGACGGCGCTGTTGATGGCCAGCACCACGACGCTTGCGGATTTCGCCAATGCGCTGGCCGAAAGTGTGGATGTCGCATCGCCGGAACTGACGGCGCAGGGGAACCTGCCGCTGCCGGTGCTGGGCACGGTGCTGCGGGGGTTCGAGGAACCGGATGCCGCAGGGGTCAGGCGGCCCGGTGTGGTCATTGCCGCCCGTCCGGGTGCGCTGGTCACGACGCCGGTGGCGGCGACGGTTCTGTTCCGGGGACCGCTGCTGGATTATGGCAATGTCATCATTCTGGAACCGGCGCAGGACGTGTTGTTCGTGATCGGCGGGCTGGGCGATGTCTATGGTGGCGCGGGTCAGGTGTTGCCTGCGGGATCGCCGCTGGGCCTGTTGGGCGGGGAATTGCCGGAAGGTGACGCAATTTTGACCGCAGATCCGTCATCCCTGCGCGATCTGGCGACACAGACCCTTTATCTTGAAGTCAGAGACGGGCAAAGTCCCGTCAACCCGGCGACATGGTTCGTGCTGGATTAGATAGGATCATCCATGAAGAGTCTTCTGATGGCCGCAGCGGGCGGGACCGTTTTGGGTCTGGTGGCAACCACCCAGTTTGCAGGGCCGCTGCTGGCGCAGTCCGCAACCCGCGATGCCAACGTCTATGAACAACTTGATCTGTTCGGCGATATTTTCGAACGCATCCGCCAAGGCTATGTCGAGGATGTGGACGACAAGAAACTGATCGAGGCGGCGATCAACGGGATGCTGACATCGCTTGATCCCCATTCGTCCTATCTGTCGGCGGATGATGCAGCCGACATGCAGGTGCAGACACGCGGCGAATTCGGCGGGCTGGGGCTGGAAGTCACGCAGGAAGACGGGTGGGTCAAGGTCGTGTCGCCCATCGACGGGACGCCTGCGGATGCAGCCGGCATGATGTCCGGCGATTTCATCACGGCGGTGGATGGCGAGAGCCTGATGGGGCTGACACTGGATCAGGCGCTGGATCTGCTGCGCGGCCCTGTCGGGTCCGAAGTCATCGTGAGCGTGGTGCGCGAGGATACGCTTGAACCTTTTGACGTATCGATCATCCGCGACACGATCAAGCTGACCGCGGTGCGTGCCCGGACCGAAGGCAAGGCCATCGTGCTGCGCGTGACGACGTTCAACGCCCAGACCTTTCCCAATCTGGAAGAAGGGTTGAACCAGCAGATCGCGGATGCGGGCGGCATGGCCAATGTCGACGGCATCGTGCTGGATTTGCGCAACAACCCCGGCGGTCTGCTTAATCAGGCGGTCTATGTGTCCGACGCCTTTCTGGAGGCGGGAGAGATCGTGTCCACTCGTGGCCGCAATACCGGTGACAGCGACCGTTACAACGCGAGTGCGGGTGATCTGGCCCAAGGTCTGCCGATTGTGGTGCTGATCAACGGCGGGTCGGCCAGTGCGTCGGAAATCGTCGCAGGCGCCTTGCAGGATCATCGCCGTGCCATCGTCGTGGGCACCAATTCCTTTGGCAAGGGGTCGGTGCAGACCGTTGTGCCGTTGCAGGGCAGCGGTGCGATGCGGTTGACAACGGCGCGCTATTACACCCCATCGGGCCGGTCGATCCAGAACCTTGGCATTTCGCCAGATATTATTGTCGAGCAACCCCGCCCGATCGTGGACGAGACCGCAGATGAGGAG
>JBBREW010000135.1:0-7317 GCA_038225335.1 Rhodobacterales bacterium | reverse complement strand
AACGGGTTCAGTCAGGATGGCCGCATCCAGCAGGCCCTCATCGACCAGAGGTTGCAAAATTGCAATTTCCGCGTCGGTCGGCACGCCGTCCGCCATCATGTCGGAATTGCCCCAGAACGACTGCACACGATCATAAAGCCCGTAAAACAGCGTCTCGTTCGACCATTCAAAGTTGAACATCAGACCCAGCGCCTGCCGCACGTCAGGGTCCTGATATACCGGATTTTTCAAGTTGAAGATAAAGGCCTGCCCCGGTGCCAGCGCGCCGTTCGCCAATTCGGTTTTCACGATTGCGCCGGATGTGACCCCCGGAAAGTCGTATCCCGTGGCCCAGGTCAACGACGAGTTTTCGTTGCGGAACGTGTATTCGCCCGCCTTGAATGCCTCGAACGCAGTATCGCCGTCGGCAAAGTATTCGACGCGCAGCGTGTCAAAGTTGTTGCGGCCCGCGTTCATTGGAATGTCCGCGCCCCAGAAATTGGGGTTCCGCCCATAGACCAGACTGCGGCCAATGTCGAAATCGGTCAGCATGTAAGGCCCGGTGCCGACGGGCGGCGATTCCCACGCGGTGTCCAGACGCCGCTCTGTCGCCTCCCAGTCTGCCTTGGAAAACGGGGGGAATGTCGCGGCCAGACCGATGCGGTCGCGACGCGGCGCGTCTTCACCAAAGGTGAACTTGATCCGCAGCGGGTCCAGCACCTCGACCAGCGTGATCTGCCCGTCAAAGGCCGCCCGGAATTCCGGCAGGCCCTGCGTCATGAACGTATCATAGCTGAACTTGATGTCCTCGGCGGTCATGGGGGTGCCGTCGCTGAAGGTGACATCGTCGCGCAGGTTGAAAATGACATAGGACAGATCCTGCGGATATTCCATCGTCGTGCACAGATAGCAGTAAAGCGCCGTTGGATCATCGGCGGTGGCGGTCACCATCGCCTCGAACGGGGTGGTGGACAGGGCGGCCGTATTGCCCGCGCGGGTGTAGGGGTTGAAGCCGTCAAAGGTGCCGGGGGCCCATTGCGACATCTCTCCACCTTTGGGGGCGTCGGGATTGACGTAATCCAGATGGGCGAAATCGGCCGGGTATTTCAGATCACCGAAATAGGAATAGCCGTGGGACACGGTGACGT
The DNA here is from genome assembly GCA_038225335.1 of Rhodobacterales bacterium. GTDB lineage: Bacteria > Pseudomonadota > Alphaproteobacteria > Rhodobacterales > Rhodobacteraceae > Loktanella. The sequence continues at coordinate 6,190 of JBBREW010000135.1, read as the reverse complement.
CCGCAGCGGCGTCCTGTGCCACCCCCTGCCCGGCCGACAGCGCCGCGGCAATCGCCAGCGCCGACCCGGTCAGCCAGACCGGTGACACGGGCGGGATCGCAATGGCGCGTGCCGCGGTGCGGGTGCGGCGGGACTTGTCGGCGCGGGTCGGGGCGGCTGCGTGTGTCATGGGGTGAACTCCGGGCTGAGGTGCTGGATCACGCTAGCGCCCAGTGCCATGATGGTTCAAGTTGCGAAAATGTAATCTCTGCGTGATCCGGCCACTGTGCAACAAAAAACCGCGCCTTTGATGGGGCGCGGCTTTGGTCCGGTCGGTCTGATGACCCGGTTCAGCCCGGATTGGTCGCCAGATAGGCAATCAGGTTCGCCCGGTCCGTCGCACTGGACAATCCGTTATAGCTCATGCTGGTACCGGGTGCGTAACCTTGGGGGTCCTGCAGGAAGTTATACAGGTTTTCTTCGGACCAGACGTCGGCCACCTGTTCCAGCGCACCGGAATAGTTGAACCCGGCCACCGCATCCACTTCGCGCCCCACGACGCCGTGCAGCGACGGCCCGACGCCGTTCTGACCTTCGGCCAGGGCATGGCAGGACCGGCAGTTGCGGAACACGCCTTCGCCCGATGCCGCATCGGCTGCGGCAAAGACTTCTTCGAAGGGCACAATTTCTTCGGGTTCGGCCAGTTCACCACCGCTTTCGGGCACTTCGATGATATAGGCCTGTGTGCCATCGCCATGTCCGCCACTGTGATAGATCGCCTCTGCGGCCCAACCGCCCAGCAGAAAGACCAGAAATGTGCCGCACAGGCCGCCGATAACCTTTGTCAGTGTCATTGTGTCGAACATGTCGCGTTCTTTCCCGCTTGGACCAGTCGCGCCCATGTATCCGTTTCGTCTGCCGGTGCGCAAGCTATAGTGGCGCGACGAAACGACCTGTTTAGGTTGAAAATGTCCGAAATTGTCTGGGGGGACACAGTCATGACCGCTCGAATCGCCTTTCAGGGCGAACTTGGTGCCTATGGGCATCAGGCCTGCATCGAAGCGCGGCCAGATCACGATCCTTTACCGTGCAACACCTTCGAGGACACGATCGAGGCCGTCCGCAAGGGCGATGCCGATCTGGGCATGATCGCGATCGAGAACTCGACCTATGGACGCGTGGCCGACGTCCATTCCCTGCTGCCGGAAAGCGGGCTGCACATGGTGGACGAGGCATTTGTGCGGGTGCATGTGAACCTGCTGGGCGTGCCGGGTGCAAAGGTCGCTGATGTGTTGCAGGCCCACGGCCATGTGGTGATCCTGCCGCAATGTTCCGCATTTCTGCGCGAAAACGGCATCAAGGGCGTCGTGTCCACCGACAATGCCCGCGCCGCCCGCGAGGTGGCCGAAAATGGCGACCGCACGCAGGCCGCCCTGGCGTCGGAACTGGCGGCGGACATCTATGGCTTGCATGTGCTGGCCCGCCATATCGAGGATCACGCCCGCAATACGACGCGTTTTGTCATCATGGGCAGAGAACCGGATTACCGCCGCCGGGGTCGGGGGCCGATGGTCACGTCTTTTGTGTTTCGCGTGCGCAACATACCCGCAGCCCTTTACAAGGCGATGGGCGGGTTTGCGACGAATGGCGTGAACATGACAAAACTCGAAAGCTACATGGTCGGCGGCAATTTCACCGCCACCCAGTTCTATGCCGAAATCGAAGGTCACCCCGATGACCGCAATGTGCAACTGGCACTGGAAGAGCTGGATTACTTCACCGACCACCTGAAACTGATGGGCGTCTTTCCTGCCGCACCCCGCCGCCACGAACGCGCGGCCTAGGCCCCGCGGGCGGGTGCTTTCTGAATATCGACGGCAAAATCCGCGACGCGTTTCTTGAACCGGGTCGTCAGGTTCGATTTCGCCAGTTTCATGGATTGCAGCAAAAGACGCGCGGTCAGGGTGCGGGCCGACAGATCAATCGTCACCGTCATGCGGGTGCGCTGCGGTGTCAGGGACAGCAATTCAACCGTCGTGACGCCGTCCAGACCGTTGGCAGCCACATCGATCACCAGATCGGTCGGCGCATCCAGACGCGTAACCACGGCCTTCACCTTGCGGTCGCGGCCCCGGAACGTGAACGCGACATCCCAACCGGACCCCACGGCCACAGGCTGGCCTGCATCGATGCGCCGGATGTCCGCGCCACGCCGCAAGATCTGCCGTTCGAAGCCGCCAAAATCCGTGACCTGTTCGTAAACCCGGTCAATCGGGCGGTCGATGTCTTCGCGTGCGCTGAATTTCATTGGTGCGTCCCGTTGCGGCAAGTCGTCCGGCCTTGTACCGGATCAGGGGTTAACCCAGCCTGTCCGCCAGCCAGTTTTCCAGTAGAAAATGGGCAATCGCACCGGGCCGGGCTGGGTTAATATCCGGGTGTTGCCCGGCGAATACATCCGCCATCTCCTCTCGGGTGACCCAGCGCGCATCCTCGATCTCGACCGGGTCGATGACGATGTCGCGGCTGGTTGCCTCTGCCGCCATGCCGCACATCAGCGATGCGGGAAACGGCCAAGGCTGGCTGGCAAGATAGCGTACGGCGCCGATCCTGATCCCCGATTCCTCCCACACCTCGCGGCGCACGGCAGCCTCGAGTGTTTCACCGGGTTCAACGAACCCGGCCAGCAGCGAATACATGCGATCCGGCCACCCAGGCGAGCGTCCGACCAGAACGCTGTTGCCATGCGTCACCAGCATGATGACAACCGGATCGGTGCGGGGGAAATGGTGACGCCCGCAGGCCGGGCAATCACGCTGCCAGCCCCCTTGGGCGATGACCGACGGCCCGCCGCAAAAGGCACAGAACCCATGGGCCGCGTGCCATTGCAGCAGCGCCCGCGCGGTCGCTGCAAGTTCGGCATCCAAAGGCTGCAACCGGGTCATGGCCCCGCGCAATTCCGAAAACACCGCCCCCCCCGGCACGGCCGGATGCGCCTGAACGCTGGTATCGGAAAAGCCGTCCATCATATCAATGACATCCCCGGCCGGGGTCCAGCCGGACAGGTCAGCGGCAAAGATGGCCGCCCCGTCCATGCGTCCCAGCAGAATGACATCGCTGGCATCGCGCAGCACCGCATGACCCGGCGGAACCCGGACAAGCGCGTCACCCGCCAATAAAGCTTTGCCCCGCCACATCAGGATGAACCGCGAATCAGGGTCCACCAGCCGGTCCGCAGCCGACCCCCGCCACACCGCCGCACGGTCCAGACCGCCGCCCCCGAATGTCACTGTTTCTGCAATTATCATGCGGTTTCATCCCATGACGGCCACGGCAATGCAATTGCTTGCAACCTTGTCCAAATTTCGTATTTCAATATAAACCCAGAGTTGTAACTTTTACCGGAACGGCGTTCATTCAATTTTATGATAATTCAATCGGTCCCAGCCGTTGCAACTGGCCAATTGCGCCTTCTTCAGACAACAGACCTGCACATGAATTTGCTGCCGTTCGATTATCTGGGGGATGCGCCGGATCATGTGAATGGACTGGTGGCCATTGCACCGCTGATTGCTGTGGCGCGCGCCACATGCGGGGCAACCCTTCTGTGCGATACGGGTGATTTTCTGCAAGGCACACCACTTGCCGATGAAATCGCGGATCGCCAATTGCTGCCACATCCGATGATCGAAACGTTCAACGCCTTGCGCTATGACGTGGTGACCTTGGGCAATCACGATTTCGATTACGGCCTGCCCTATCTGCAAGCGGCGTTGCGCGATGCGACGGCGCATGTGGTGTCAGCCAATCTGCGCACAGGTCCGACATCCTTGCTGGTCGCACCCTGGGTCATCATTGATCGCATCATCGCCTGTTCGGATGGCATCAGCCGGCTGCTGCGCGTGGGCTTGATCGGCTTTGCGCCACCCCAGATCGAAGACTGGGCCGCTGACGTCCTGCAAGGCGCGGTCCAGACCGACGACATCGTGTCTGCGGCCCGCACCCATCTGCCGCAGTTGCGCAGGGCGGGGGCCGATATCGTTGTCGCCCTGTGCCACGGCGGCCCTGCGGCGGGACCGGCGATGCCGCGGATGGAAAACGCGGCCCTTGCACTGGCGGCCCTGCCGGGCGTTGATGCAGTGCTGATGGGCCACATGCACGCCACCTTTCCGGGTGCAGGATTCAATTTCCTTCCCGATGTAAATGCCCGGCGCGCCACGATCGGCGGCAAACCGGCCCTGATGGCCGGGTCCAATGGCCAGTCGCTGGGGCAGTTGGACATCATGCTTGCGGCGACACAAGGGGGCGGCTGGCGCGTCACCGACGGCCGCGCCTGCATCCTGACCCCGTCGCTGCGTGCGGCCCGGCAAGCCCTGCGGCAGACCCCGCTGGCCCAGAGCCTGCGCAGCACGCTTGCACCGCACCATGCCGCGACACTTGAACGCCTGCGACAGCCCGTCAGCCATGCGCCCGTCAGATTGACCAGCTATCTTGCCGCGATCGGGTTGGACGATACGGCGGGCCTGTTGGCGCAGGTGCAGATTGACGCCATCCGGGCCGACTTGCGCGGTGGCCCCTATGCCGATCTGCCGGTTCTGGCCAGCACGGCACCCTTTCGGGCGGGCGGTCACGGCGGGCCCGACCACTATCTGGACATCGCCGCCGGTCCCTTGCTGCTGCGCGATTGTGCGGCGATGGTCCCGTTTGACAATAGCATCTGTGCGGTGCTGCGGCGCGGCTGGCAGGTCCGGGCGTGGCTGGAACGCAGCAGCGGATTTTTCCAGACCCTGACGCCCGGCCAGCCGGATCAACCCCTGCTCAATCCTCATGTGGCCCCCTATCACTTCGACAGCCTGCACGGGGTGTCCTATGTCATCGACCTGCATGCACCCGGTCCGGGCAGTCTGCCGTGCGAAGCAGCGCCGGGCCGCATCACAGAGCTGACGTGGCAGGGGGTGCCGGTGGACGACGATGCCTTGTTCATCGTGGCGACCAGCACTTACCGGGCGCGGGGCGGTGGCAATCTGATCGTCAGGCAACCGTCCGACACCGTTCACGTCACCACGACGGGTCTGCGCGATCTGCTCCGGGCTGCCCTGCGATCAGGCACCGCCGTCGCCACACCGCAGCCGGGACAGTGGACCTTTGCCCCGATGCCGGGCACCACAGCCCTGTTCCCCGTCAGCCCCCGCGCGACAGAGGTCCTGTCAAGCCACACCCTGCACGGCGTTCCGCGCGTCACGGCAACCAACACCGCCGCCGATCCGGACGGTTTCGCCACCTGCAGGCTGCATCTGTGACGCGTGATGACTTGATCTTGCCCGACACCGCTTCTATATGACGGGCGAGAGGTTGGCGCGGGCGAGCGCCTCGCCAACCTGGTCAGGTCCGGAAGGAAGCAGCCATAACGAGCCCCGCTTGGGTCGTTGTCAGCCTCTCACCTTGTTTCCCCCCAGCATGTCAGGGTCGGTTTATCTGTGTCGGACCGCTGCGCATGACCGCCCTGCCCTCTGATCGGGACGCCCTTCACCGTCTGGGCTGGTCGGATGTCGAAGCGGACCAGATCACCGCCGATGACCATCACCTGACCCCTGCCCGCATCGCAAGCGTGCACCGGCGCAATCTGTCAGCCATGACCGACGCTGGTCCCCTGACCCTTGTAGCCGATCCCGGCATCGGGACAGGTACTTTTGCGGTCGGCGACTGGGTGCTGTGCGACACCGCGGCGGCGCTGGTTGTGCGCCGCCTCGACCGACGCAGCCTGCTGCAACGGGGCGCGGAACACCGGACGGGACAGCGGCAGTTGATCGCCGCCAACCTTGACACCCTGTTCATCGTCACATCCTGCAACCTAGATTTCAATGTGGCGCGACTGGAACGTTATCTGTCACTGGCCCATGATGCGGGCGTGACCCCCGCCATCCTGCTGACCAAGGCCGATCAGACCGACGCCGCCGCCACCTATCTGGCGCAGGCGCAGGCGCTGGGTCCCGATTTGCCGGTGATCGCCATCAATGCCAAAGGCGGTGATGTGGCCGATGTACTGGCCCGCTGGACCGGACCGGGCTGCACCGTGGCACTGGTCGGATCATCGGGGGTGGGTAAAACGACGCTTGCCAATGCCCTGACCGGGCGCAGCGACGACACCCAATCCATCCGCGAAGACGACGCCCGGGGCCGCCACACCACCACAAGGCGCAGTCTGCACGCCCTG
>JBBREW010000134.1:0-7321 GCA_038225335.1 Rhodobacterales bacterium | reverse complement strand
TGGTGGCGCAGCGATTGCAGCGGTTCACCGACATCGTGGGTCCCGACCGCGTCATCGCTGGCAGCGATTGTGGCTTTGGCACCTTTGCAGGGTTTGGTGCCGTCGATCCGGAAATCGCCTATGCCAAACTGGCCGCCATGGCCGAAGGGGCTGCTCTGGTCTGATGAACCTGGCCCCACCGGGCATTCCGGGCGGGAGGGCGGGCCAGCCGCGCTCGACACTCTGACAGGGGCGGGATAGCCTTTGGGCAATCCTCCGCAGCGACCGCGGACCCTGACAAAAGGCCCCTGCCCTATGACCCATGTCCTTGCCATCGGCAAACTGCTGTCCCATGACCGCGACGCCATTATTGAAGCGTTCGATCCGGTGCTGATCGACGACATGGACGATCTGGCGGATCTGGATGCCCATACCCGCGAACAGGTCACGGCCGTCGCCTATGCCGGGCACGCCCCCTTTGATGCCACAGCGATGGATCTGCTGCCAAACCTTGCGCTGATTGCGAATTATGGTGTGGGGTATGATGCCATCGACGTGGCCGCCGCCTCTGCCCGCGACGTGATCGTGACCAATACCCCCGATGTGCTGAACGACGATGTGGCGGACCTTGCCATTGGGCTGTGGCTGCAACAGGGCCGCCAGATGCGGCAGGCAGAGGCGCTGGTTCGCAGCGGTCGCTGGGCCGCCGACGGCCCTGCCCCCCTGACCACGAAACTGTCGGGCCGCACCGCGGGGATTGTCGGCATGGGACGGATCGGGCGGGCCATCGCGGACCGCCTTGCGGCGTTCAACATGGACATCCATTACCAGTCGCGCAGCACAAAGGACACACCGGGCTGGACCTATCACGCCGACCCGGTCGCCTTGGCAAATGCGGTCGATACGCTGTTTGTCGCCGTTGTCGGCGGTCCGGACACGGTGGGTTATGTGTCAAAGGAGGTGATTGCCGCACTGGGGCCAAAGGGCGTCATCATCAACATCTCTCGGGGGTCGACGATCGACGAAGCAGCCTTGCTGGATGCGCTGGAAAGCGGTGCCCTTGCGGGTGCGGGGCTGGACGTGTTCCTGAACGAACCCGCCATTGATCCGCGCTTTCTGACCCTGGACACGGTCGCCCTGCAACCGCATCAGGGGTCTGCCACCGTGCAGACCCGCGCGGCCATGGCGCAGTTGCAACGCGACAATATCGCGGCGCATCTGGCGGGCAAACCCGCACTGACCCCGGTGAACGGCCCCGACGCGGGCTAGGTCTGTTACAGACCCAGCTTGTCCCGGATGCCGTAATACCAGCTGCCCATGACCGAATACGGCACGCGCAGCGCCCGGCCACCGGGGAAAGGATACCATTTCAGCCCGGCGAACACGTCGAACCGGGTCAGATCGCCGTCGATCGCCTCGCTCAGGATGCGGCCAAAGGTGTGGCTGCCGGTCACGCCATGGCCGGAATAGCCGTGGGCGTAATAGGTGTTTGTGCCCAGCCGCCCCATCTGCGGCACGCGGCTGAACGACAAGGCGAAGTTGCCGGACCAGGCATAGTCGATCTTGACCCCTTTCAGACGGGGAAAGACCTTGTCCATGTTCCGGCGCAGCTTTGCCTCGATATCGCTGGGATCGGCCCCGCCATAGACGGTGCCGCCGCCGAACAGCATCCGCTTGTCCGCGCTCAGACGGTAGTAATCAAGGATATAGCGGATATCCTCGATGCAGCCGTCACCGGGCATCAGATCAGCGGCCAGATCCGCGTCAAGGGGTTCCGTCGCCATGACCTGTGTCGACACAGGCATCACCCGCGCCGACAGATCAGGCACCGCATCGCCCAGATAGGCATTGCCGCACAGCACCAGCGTCCGGGCGGTCACCGACCCCTGCGCGGTTTTCACCACGGGCCGCGTGGCCTGCGTATCCGCCGACACCACCGGCGACATTTCATGGATCACGCCGCCCAGCGATTCAAATGCCGCTGCTTCGCCCAGACACAGGTTCAGCGGGTGCATGTGCCCCCCCGTCGTATCCAGCAGCCCGCCCGCATACAGATCGCTGTTCACATGGTCGCGCAACTGGTTGCGGTCCAGCATGATCTGGTTGTCGATGCCATAACTGCGCCACAGGGTCTGGCGGTCTTCCAACTCCTTCATATGCGCGGCCGTCAGGCCCACGAACACGTTGTTCGGCTTCAGGTCGCACTGGATGTCATAGGTGGCGACCCGCTCTCTGATGATGTCGCCACCTTCCTGCACCAACCCGGCAACAAAGGAGGCGGTATCCTGACCATAGCGGCGCTTGATCGTTTGCAGGCTGGCGTTCAATCCGTTCACGATCTGCCCGCCATTGCGCCCGGACGCGCCCCAGCCCACCCGCGCGCCTTCAAGGATGACAACGCTGTATCCCTTTTCCGCCAGATGCAACGCGGTGGACAGACCGGAATAGCCTGCCCCCACCACGCAAACATCTGCCGTAATGTCACCGATCAGCGCCGGACGGTCCGGGCTGGGATTGGCAGAGGCGGCATAATAACTACCGGTATGGGCGCCGGTCCCGGCATAGGGGTGGGACTGGTCCTGTGTGCTGTCTTTGGGCATCAGACGGTCTCCAGATAGGTGTCATATTCAAATTCGGTGACATGGCGGTTGAATCGGTGCTGTTCCTGCCGTTTGCAGTCCACCAGCATCCGTTGCAGGCGCGGCGCATAGATCGACTGGATATGCGCGCCGTTCTTGAACGCCTGAATGGCTGTCGCCCAATCCAGCGGCAGGTGGGCAAGCTCTTTTTCCTGCACATAGGCATCGCCGACCAGCGCCTTTGTCGGTTCCCACGCGCCTTCGATCCCCAGCAACGCACCGCCAAGGATCGACGCCAGCACCAGATAGGGGTTCGCATCCGCCCCAGCCACACGGTGTTCGATCCGCCGCGCCTTGTGGTGACCGCCGGGGATGCGCACGGCAACGGTGCGGTTTTCATACCCCCAGGCCACCGACGACGGCGCATGGGTGCCGGGCAGCAGACGCCGGAATGAATTTTCGTGCGGGGCAAAGACCAGCGCGTTTTCCTGCATCGTATGCAGCAGGCCCGCCACCGCGTGCATCATCATCGGCGTGCCTTCTTCGCCGCCATTATCAAAGACGTTGTTGCCGTCCGCGTCCTCCAGGCTGAAATGGACGTGAAACCCGCTGCCGGCGCGGTTGCCATAGGGTTTCGCCATGAAGGTCGCGGCAAACCCATGCTTGCGGGCAATGCCGCGCACCAGACGTTTGAACAACACCGCGTCATCCCCCGCCCGCAGCGCGTCGCCGACATGGCGCATGTTGATTTCAAACTGACCCGCGCCGTTTTCGGAAATGGCGCTGTCGGCAGGGATGCCCTGCGCGTGGCAGGCGGCATAGACATCGTTCAGGAATTCGTCGAAATGTTCCAGCTCGTCCAGCGACAGCGCGCCATCGCTGTCGAGCCGCTTGCCAGTCACGGGTGACAAGGGCGGCTGCGGAATCGTTTCGGTCGGATCGACCAGATAGAATTCCAGCTCTGTCGCCACCACGGGCGTCAGCCCCTTTTCGGCATAACGTTTCACGACCGCATCCAGCGCGTGACGCGGATCACCCATGAACGGACGACCATCCTCGTTATACAACGACAGCGGAATCAGCGCCGTGGGGCGCGAGGTCCAGTTGATCGGCAGGATGCCCCGCCCGGTGTATTTGCAGATCCCGTCAGCGTCGCCGGTTTCGAACACCAGCGCCGACACTTCGATGTCTTCGCCCCAGATATCAAGCCCGGCCAGCGACAGCGGCATCCGCACCGAACCGCCCAGAATCTTGTCCGCCTGCGCCACGTCCACCCGCTTGCCGCGCAAGGTGCCGTTCAAATCGCAGATACAGGCAAAGACATTTTCGATGTCGGTCTGTTCGTTCAGCCATTGCAGGTGATCGGCGTGTTCCATGACAAAGGCTTTCTGGGACTGTTTTATGATATGTAATTATGCAATATGATCAAAATGTGCTTTGAGTCAACGCCTATTGGGGTTAAACAGCCTCCAGTTCCATGATCGGGGGCCCAGAACGATGCCTGTGACCACATCATATCCCAGCAGCCTGACCCCGCTGTCCCTGCCAGCGGTGCGGCTGCCCGTTGGCATGTCGGACCACGAAGGCGTCTATCAGCGGCTGCGGGCCGCGATCATGGCGGGCCATTTTGCCCCCGCCACCCCGCTGACGCTGCAAGGATTGTCTGACGCCCTGTCCTGCAGCCAGACCCCGGTGCGCGAAGCGGTGCGCCGCCTGTCGTCGGAACACGCGATCGAGGTGCAGGAAAACCGGCGCATGCGCATCCCTGCCATGACCGCCCCCCGGTTCGAGGAGCTCTTGTCCCTGCGCATCACGGTCGAGGGTCACGCCGCCCGCCGCGCCCTGCCCTATGTCTCTGACATGGATATCGCGGATCTCGCGGATCTGGACGGCGCGGTCGATGCCGCGCTGGCGGCGGGCGATCACACAGCGATGACCGCCACCAATCAGGCGTTTCACCGTCGTCTTTACTGCGCCAACCCGCACCAGACCACACAGCCGGTCATCGACAGCATCTGGTTGCAGCTCGGGCCGTTTCAGCGTCAGGTCATTGGGCGCGGGCTGCCCTATTATGTGCAGGACCGACACCGCCAGATCCTTGATGCCCTGCGGCAGCGGGACGCGGCCGCACTCGATCAGGCCATTGTCGCGGACATCACCGACGGCATCGCCACATCAGGACGCCAGTTTCTGGCACAGATCGCGAAGGGGTCTGCCGGTTAGGCCAGCGCAGGCAGGCGCGGCCCCCGCGCCGACACGGTGCAATCATACGCCATGAAACGTCCGTCGCGGTTGCCCTGAATACTGCCCAGCGTGCGCAGGGCATACCCTTGGGTCCGCGCCATCCGCAAAAACGCCGGAGAGCCAAGGATCAGACAGGACCGGGCCCCCTGCCCCAGCAGAAAATCGTTGGACGCTTCCAGCAAGGCAGAGGCGACCGCAGGACCGCCGTTCGATACCATCCGCGTCAATTCCCAGACATCGGGCGCTGTGGGGGGTTCCGCATCGCAGATCGCCGGCGGCAGGCCATTCAACAGCCCCAGCCAGGCGTCGCGGATCATATAGGAATATTGCACCCGCCCTGCCCCGCTGGTGCGATCCGTCCGAAGAAGACGCGCACCACCCAGCACCTCGTCACCGCGATAAGCGACAAGATAGGTGGTGTCGGCGCGGTCGTATTGTTCATACTCCATCGCCTCGCCATGGTGCAAAGGCCAGTCCAGCTTTTCGATGAACACCGCGCGGCGCAGGCGCAAAAAGGCGGTCACCAGATCCCAACGGTCCATGTCGCCGGTGAGCGACTGCACCGTGATCCGCAAGCTGTCAGGCATCGCCACCCATATCCGATACAATACTCCGCCCCGAAGGCCGGGTCATTCCCGCGTCGTCCAGCGTCGCAAGCCCCAGAAACTGACGGGAACCGTCATGGGGATTGATCAGCCACAATCCGCGAGTCGTTACTTCGATTCGCACGACGCCAGCATTGGCATAATCCGTGTGATGTCGATAGAGCGTGGCGGCCATGTCCTTGGTAAAGGCGGCAGTCGTTAAAACGGGCAAGGCGGTCTCCTTCCTTGGATGAGGCTGGTATAGCGCAAGTCACATGCAGAATCATGCATCATGCGCACTTACCAACCCGTCAACACCCACCCGCGCCATACATGACCTAAAAAACATCGTTACACCATGCAATTGCTGCCTGCATCACCGCACAGATGCCCTGCGGTCACACAGAGGGTCGGCACCGACCCTTCAAGTCGCACCCCCGGATCGGTTCGGGAACCGCAATCTGCACCCCACCCAATCCGTAATTTTTCGCGGTCAGGCGATGCGATTGCCAATTGGCAATCCGCGGCCCTACAGCGGATTTGCATCGGCAAAGCGTCGAAAAAATGCAAGGAATGCGCGGTCGGGATCGTCGGCCGGCGCCTTGCCGCGCGCCCAATCGCGCCATTCACTTTCAACATGATAGATATCGTATCCCGGATGCCGCATCCGCGCGGTTTCATAGGTCTGGGTTTGCAGGGGTGCCCCCTTTGCATCCAGCCACCCCGGGCGCGGACGGCCCGACGGGACGGTCTGCGGCGCGGGGGTCGTGTCATCAGCGGCCCGCTGTCGCCGCCCGGTGCTGGCAAAATGCAGCGCCCGTTCCGCCTTTCCCGTGGCGTCGCCGTCCTTGCGCCACCACCGCAATTCCACATGGGTCACACTGCGACCGGTTTTCACCGGGTTGATTTCCACCATGTAATCCGACAGCGCACAGACCTCTGCCACGGCAGGGTCAATCGCCCGCAGCCGCAGATTTGACCAGGACCCCAGCTTGCCCTTTGGCACGCCCAGAACGCCGCGCAGCCCGTCAAGGGTAAAGGTTTCTGACGACTTCCACCGCAGATTGCCGCGTTTCTGCACCATTTCATATAGGGTCAGGGCATATTTCGATGACAGGGCGAACATCACCTCGCGCTGCAACCGGGCAAAGACGGTCGAATTGCCGATGACCTTGCGCAGCCGAGCGGGTATTTCGTATTCGAACACACCGTCGCCACGGGCCATTTCAACGTTACCCCCCAGCAACTGCACCCGCTCGATGGCAGGCTTGCCGTCCCACAGCACCTCCATCTTGACGATGGCCGACATCAGACGTTCGATGGATTCACCGATCCGGTCGTTCGAATTATGACTGCCGCGCAGATCGGATTTGGCGATGACGTGCATGACCGGCTTGTCGATTGCCTCCCACGCATTTTCCAGCAACTGGTTATAGATGCGGCGATCCGCAAGGGTCAGCGGTGTCACCTCGACCAGATCGACCAACTCTCCGGGCTTGATAAGCGTATCAGCACTTCGCCGGGCGTCGATTGTCCGGTAAGCTGGCTTTGGCGGTTTGACCATGACGGGAATCGCCTTGCGACATACGGAGTTTCTCTTACTTTTGTATGCCGCACGACGTAAGTCAAGATCAAGCTGTCACCCCATTTGTAAGCGAAGCATTGCCAAAAACAGACATCGGCGAATCAGAAAGCGCAGCAAAACAGGGGGTTCCGCCCTGTCCCGATTCGCACCAGCGCCACCACCCGAAACGTAAGAATTGACCCTCCCCGCCTGTAAGGTCAGACCACCCGGGATGTAACGCCAGCCATCCCGATCCGTAAGCCAAATGACCCCAATCCGTAAGATTTCAGGTCATTTCACTCAACCAGCATTGAACGGTTGCAGCCCTGAACATATGAACCAAGAATCCAGAACAAGGCAGGGGTTTTTCA
>JBBREW010000133.1:0-7332 GCA_038225335.1 Rhodobacterales bacterium | reverse complement strand
GCGCATTTCGACCGGCCCAAAGGCAAGGTCGTTCCGGAGATGTCGCTGCGCCAGATCGTGCCGGCCCTGCAAACCGCACTGGGTCAGGACGTGATCTTTCTGGATGGCAACTATGGGGACGGCGTCGCGGCGATGGCTGCTGGCGATGTGGCCCTGCTGGAAAACCTGCGCTTCAACCCCGGCGAGGAATCCAACGACGCAGGATTTGCCAAGCGTCTGGCAAGCCTTGGCGATGTCTATGTGAACGATGCGTTTTCCGCAGCGCACCGTGCCCATGCCAGCACAGAGGCACTGGCCCGGCTCTTGCCCGCCTGCGCCGGGCGCCTGATGGCAGAGGAACTGACCGCGCTGAACCGTGCATTGGGATCACCGGAGCGTCCGGTCGTGGCGGTTGTGGGCGGTGCCAAGGTGTCGACCAAGTTGGACCTGTTGTCGAACCTTGTGGAAAAGGTCGATATTCTCGTGATCGGCGGCGGCATGGCGAATACCTTTTTGGCCGCATCCGGCATCGACGTGGGCAAATCGCTGTGCGAGCATGATCTCGCCCAGACCGCCCGGGACATTGCGCAAAAAGCCGCCGACAAGGGCTGCGAAATCCTGCTGCCCCGTGATGTCGTCGTTGCGCGCGCCTTCAAGGCCGGAGCGGAGTCAGAGGTGGTCAAGACCGAGAATTGCCCCAAGGACGCGATGATCCTTGATGCGGGGCCGGACAGCGTGGCGCATATCCGTCAGGTGCTGGAGCGGGCGAAAACGCTGGTCTGGAACGGCCCGCTGGGCGCGTTCGAAATTGCCCCCTTTGACGCGGCGACCACCGCAGCGGCACAGGCTGCGGCCGCACTGACCCGCGCAGGCAAGCTGGTATCAGTCGCGGGGGGCGGCGATACGGTCGCGGCCCTGAACAAGGCGGGGGTCACGCAGGATTTCAGCTATGTCAGCACCGCGGGCGGTGCCTTTCTGGAATGGATGGAAGGCAAGACCCTGCCGGGGGTGGCGGCCCTTGAAAACTAATTAACCGGGCGTTAGCGCAACCAGAATTGTCATGCCCCGCGCACCCGGCCTATGCCTTGGCCGGGGCGTGTTTGCCCCGACCGACACCAAGGGAGCGACGGCGTGAACAGTGATATGGCAGCACAGATCAGGGCAGGAAACGGTTTCATCGCCGCACTGGATCAAAGTGGCGGATCGACACCAAAGGCGCTGGCGCAATACGGCATTACCGCCGATGCCTATGCAGATGATGCGCAGATGTTCGATCTGATCCACGCCATGCGCGCCCGGATCGTCGCGGCCCCGCAGTTCACCGGCGACAAGGTCGTGGGTGCCATCCTGTTCGAGGACACGATGGACCGGCAGTTCGCGGGCATGCCAGCCGCCGCCCATCTGTGGCAGGACCGCCGCGTTGTGCCCTTTCTGAAGATCGACAAGGGGCTGGAGGAGACACAGCAGGGCGTGCAGCTGATGAAACCCATGCCGGGTCTGGATGCGCTGCTGGACCGCGCGCACGCGCTTGGCGTCTTTGGCACCAAGGAACGGTCCGTCATTCACGCGGCAGACGCAGCGGGCATCGCGGCCATCGTCGCGCAGCAGTTCGCCGTGGCGCAGCAAGTGCTGGATCACGACATGATGCCCATTCTGGAACCCGAAATCACCATCACGATTCCCGACAAGGCCGCAGCAGAGGAGATGTTGCGCGACAGCCTTCTGACCCATCTGAACGCCCTGCCCGCAGGGACACAGGTGATGTTGAAACTGACCCTGCCAGAGGTCGCGGGCAGCTATCAGGCCCTTGTCGATCATCCTGCCGTCATGCGCGTGGTGGCCTTGTCCGGTGGCTATCCCCAAGCCGAAGCCAACGCACGGCTGGCCCAGAACCCCGGCGTCATCGCCAGTTTTTCGCGCGCCCTGACCGAAGGTCTGACAGCGCAGGATTCGGATGACGCTTTCAACACCCGGATCGGCCAGACCATCGATGCGATCCACGCGGCCTCTGTCGCCGGGTGATCGCGGTGCCGGGGCCCTGCCCTGCGGCTGAGTCCTGAAAGTCACGGTGGCGCGGATTCTTGCGCCACCGGCCATCTGACGGTAGCCCAGCCTGCGGCAGTGTGAAAGCATGGGCCAACAGCTGCCGGCCAACGGCACATCAGAGGCTTAACGATGACCGAGAGTAACCGGCCCGGTGTGGGCAGTCTGATCTATTTCCTGCTGAACCTGACGCTGGGTCTGTATTTCATGTTTGCAGCCGTGCAGGGTGATTACGGGGTCTTCAAACGCGCCGAGGTCATCGACGAAGGCCGCGGCCTGACCGAGGAGTTGGCCGTCCTGCGCGTCGATGTGGCCCGGATGGAAAACCTGACCCGCCGGTTGTCGGACGATTTCCTTGACCTTGATCTGCTGGACCAACAGGCCCGCGATGTGCTGGGTATGGTCCGCACGGACGAAATCGTCATCCGCTGACCTGCGGGACCTGCAAAGCCCGCCGGCGGCGCGTGTTCGCGTGTCCGGCAAAAAGACGCAGCCCCCGATTGCGTTACCACAAGTCACCCTCTATTATCGCAAAATAGTTTAACGCTAAACTATCTGTTGCAGCGCCGAGGGAGTCACCATGCCGCCGAAAAAGCAGGAAGCCGAAACGCAAGACCCACGGGCCAATGTGTCCGCAGAGGAACTGCTGGGCCATTACCGCGAAATGCTGATGATCCGCCGGTTCGAGGAGAAGGCGGGCCAATTGTATGGCATGGGTCTGATCGGTGGGTTCTGCCACCTTTACATCGGGCAGGAAGCGGTCGTCGTGGGGCTGGAAGCCGCGGCAGACGAAGGTGACAAGCGCGTCACGTCCTACCGCGATCACGGCCATATGCTGGCCTGTGGCATGGACCCCAAGGGGATCATGGCCGAGCTGACCGGGCGCGAAGGTGGCTTTTCCAAAGGCAAAGGCGGGAGCATGCACATGTTCTCCAAGGAAAAGCATTTCTATGGCGGACATGGCATCGTGGCGGCACAGGTGCCGCTGGGCGCGGGTCTGGCGTTCGCCGACAAATACCTTGGCAACGACCGGGTGACATTCGCCTATTTCGGTGACGGCGCAGCCAACCAGGGCCAGGTCTATGAGACCTACAACATGGCGGAACTGTGGGATCTGCCGGTGATCTTTGTGATCGAGAACAACCAATATGCCATGGGCACATCGGTCAAACGATCCACCAAATCCCCAAGCCTGTGGGAACGAGGCGCCGCCTACGGCATCCCCGGTGAAGAAGTGGACGGCATGGATGTGCTGGCGGTCAAGGCCGCTGGTGTAAAGGCCGTGGCGCACTGCCGCGCGGGCAAGGGCCCCTACATTCTGGAAGTGAAAACCTATCGCTATCGGGGGCATTCCATGTCCGATCCGGCCAAATACCGGACCCGCGAAGAAGTGCAGAAAATGCGCGACGAGCGCGACCCGATCGAACAGATCCGCGACCTGCTGCTGACCGGCAAGCACGCCACAGAAGATGACCTGAAAACCATCGACCGTGACATCAAGGCCATCGTAAACGAGGCGGCTGAATTTGCCAAGGAATCGCCGGAACCGCATCTGGACGAACTTTGGACCGATATCTACGCAAC
Organism: Rhodobacterales bacterium; assembly: GCA_038225335.1. Lineage (GTDB taxonomy): Bacteria > Pseudomonadota > Alphaproteobacteria > Rhodobacterales > Rhodobacteraceae > Loktanella. The sequence goes on along the minus strand of JBBREW010000133.1, from coordinate 3,726 downwards.
CGAAGTCCCGCAGGAGGCCTGAGCCATGGCAACTGAAATACTGATGCCCGCCCTGTCCCCCACGATGGAAGAAGGCACCCTTGCGAAGTGGCTGGTCAAGGAAGGCGACACCGTCGCATCCGGCGACATTCTGGCCGAGATCGAGACCGACAAGGCCACGATGGAATTTGAGGCCGTCGACGAAGGCGTGATCGGCAAGCTGATGGTCGCCGAAGGCACCGAAGGCGTGAAGGTCAACGACGTGATCGCCGTGCTGCTGGAAGACGGCGAAAGCATGGACGACGCCGACGCGAAAAAAGCCAAGGACGAGACGAAGGCATCTGCCCCGGTCGCGGCCGACAAGGAACAGTCGTCCGAAACCGCACCCGCCGCAGGCATGTCCCACCCGGCCCCCAAGCAGATCGACGCCAGCCCCGACTGGCCCGAGGGCACGGAACTGAAATCCACCACCGTCCGCGAAGCCTTGCGCGATGCCATGGCAGAGGAAATGCGCCGCGACGACCGCGTTTTCCTGATGGGCGAGGAAGTGGGCGAATATCAGGGTGCCTACAAGATCAGCCAGGGATTGCTGGATGAATTCGGCGCCAAGCGGATCATCGACACACCGATCACCGAACACGGTTTTGCGGGGATTGCGGTCGGGGCGGCCTTTGGCGGGCTGCGTCCAATCGTTGAATTCATGACCTTCAACTTTTCGCTGCAGGCGATGGATCAGCTGATCAACTCTGCCGCCAAGACGCTGTATATGTCGGGCGGACAGATGGGTGCGCCGATGGTGTTCCGTGGTCCCAATGGGGCCGCCGCACGGGTCGGTGCGCAGCACAGTCATGATTTTGCGGCGTGGTTCATGCAGATCCCCGGCCTGAAGGTCGTGATGCCCTATTCCGCCGCCGATGCAAAAGGCTTGATGAAAACAGCGATCCGCGATCCGAATCCGGTCATCTTTCTGGAAAATGAAATCCTGTATGGCCGCAGTTTCGATGTGCCGGTCATGGATGATTTCACGATCCCCTTCGGCAAGGCCAAGATCGAGCGGAGCGGGGACGACGTGACCATCGTGTCCTTCGGGATCGGGATGACCTATGCCCTTGCCGCCGCCGAAAAGCTGGCAGAGGACGGGATCAACGCAGAGGTCATCAACCTGCGCACGCTGCGACCGATGGACACCGAAACGATCCTTGCGTCGGTGAAAAAGACGAACCGCTGCGTCACCGTCGAAGAAGGCTGGCCGCAGGGCAGCGTCGGAGGCTATATCAGCGGCGTCATCATGCAAGAGGCGTTCGATCATCTGGATGCCCCCGTGATCACCTGCACCGGCAAGGACGTGCCGATGCCCTATGCGGCGAACCTTGAAAAGCATGCCCTGCTGACCGTGGACGAAGTCGTCGCGGCCGTCAAAAAAGTCACCTACCGGTAAGGAGCAGACGCAATGCCCATTGAAATCCTGATGCCTGCCCTGTCCCCCACGATGGAAGAAGGCACGCTGGCGAAATGGCTGGTCAAGGAAGGCGACACCGTGTCGTCCGGCGATCTGCTGGCAGAAATCGAAACTGACAAGGCCACGATGGAATTCGAGGCCGTGGACGAAGGCATCGTCGGCAAGCTGATGGTCGCCGAAGGCACCGAAGGCGTAAAGGTCAACGCCGTGATCGCGGTGCTGCTGGAAGACGGCGAAAGCATGGACGACGCGTCGGCCCCTGCCAAGGCGGACGATGGTCCGTCCCCGTCGGATGACGCCACCGCACCCGCCAAAGGCTATGGCAACGACGGTGACGCCGCCCAGCAGGACAAGGCCAAGGATTTCAAAGACGACACCGCCAAAGCGGCCCCGCGCGCGGATGGCGACCGGGTGTTCGCCTCGCCGCTGGCCCGGCGGATCGCGGCGGACAAGGGCCTTGATCTGTCCACGATCACCGGGTCAGGGCCGCATGGCCGGATCGTCAAGGCCGATGTGGCAGAGGCCACCGCCAAACCGCAGGCCAGCAAGACAGAAGCCAAGGCCGCGTCCGGGACGGATGCGCCGAAAGGCGACGCATCAAAGGCCGACGCTGCCCCCGCAAAGGCGGCCAGCATGGCCAGCGGTCCCAGCACCGAACAGGTCATCAAGATGTATGATGGCCGCCCCTATGAGGAGGTTAAGCTGGACGGGATGCGCAAGACAATTGCCGCCCGCCTGACCGAAGCAAAGCAAAGCGTGCCGCATTTCTATCTGCGGCGTGACATCCTGCTGGATGATCTGATGGCCTTCCGCGCCCAGTTGAACAAGCAGTTGGAAAGCCGGGGTGTAAAGCTGTCGGTGAACGATTTCATCATCAAGGCCTGCGCGCTTGCCTTGCAACAGGTGCCAGAGGCGAACGCCGTCTGGGCCGGTGACCGGACGTTGAAATTCACCAAATCCGACGTGGCCGTCGCTGTCGCCATCGAAGGGGGTCTGTTCACCCCCGTCCTGCGCGACGCAGAGGCGAAATCCCTGTCGGCGCTGTCTTCAGAGATGAAGGATCTGGCGACCCGCGCCCGCGACCGCAAGCTGGCACCGGGTGAATATCAGGGCGGCAGCTTTGCCATCAGCAACCTTGGGATGTTCGGCATCGACAATTTCGACGCCATCATCAACCCACCCCACGCCGCCATTCTGGCTGTCGGGGCCGGGGTGAAAAAGCCGATCGTGGGCAAGGATGGTGCCTTGGCCGTGGGCACCGTGATGTCCGTCACCCTGTCGGTCGATCACCGGGTCATCGACGGTGCGCTGGGGGCCACGCTGTTGCAGGCGATCAAGGACAATCTGGAGAATCCGATGACCATGCTGGCTTGATCCCCGGATCGGCGGCCAGCGACGCCAGACAAGAACGCCGGGGTCATTGCCCCGGCGTTTTGCATTGTCCTGACGGCTAGTCGATCCGGCCCAGCATATGGTCCATCAGGACCGATGGCTGCGAACAGCCTGCCTCGCCCACGATCTTGGCCGGCACGCCCGCCACCGTTTTCAGGGGCGGTACGTCGTGCAGAACCACGGACCCCGCCGCGATCCGGCTGCAATGTCCGATGGTGATATTGCCCAGCACCTTTGCCCCTGCCCCGATCAACACGCCGTCACCGATCGTGGGGTGCCGCTTTTCCTCTTCCTTGCCGGTGCCGCCCAGTGTCACGGAATGCAGCATGGACACGTTGTCACCGACAATTGCGGTTTCACCCACCACAATGGAATGGGCGTGGTCGATCATGATGCCCTTGCCGATCCGGGCTGCAGGATGGATATCGACGCCGAATACCTCTGACACGCGCATCTGCATGAAATAGGCCAGATCGGTCTGACCGTCAGTCCACAACCAATGGCTCAGCCGGTAGGCCTGGATCGCCTGAAAGCCTTTGAAGAACATCAACGGCTGCAGGAACCGGTGGCAGGCGGGATCGCGGTCAACGGTGGCCACCAGATCGGCGCGCGCGTCCGTGGCGATCTGGGAATCGGCGGCATAAGCCTCGTCCGCGATGTCGCGCAGGGTTTGCGCCGACATTTCCGACGATGCAAGTTTCATGGCGATCCGAAAGGCCAGCGCGTCGTCAAACCGGTCGTGTTGCAGGATACCGCCGTGCAGCATCGCACCCATCTGTGGGGCACGCTGCACCGCGCTGCGGGCCTCGTCCGTGATCCGTTCCCAGACCGGATCAAGATGCAGCAGGTTTGTTTGCGGTTCGGCCATGACGGTGTCCTTTGGGTGACGTGTCTTC
>JBBREW010000132.1:0-7353 GCA_038225335.1 Rhodobacterales bacterium | reverse complement strand
ACACTGAACGGTGCATCGCCGCGCTTGTCCTTGGCCACGGGAATCTGGTTCGCCTCTGCGAATTCCAGCAGCTTGGTGCGGCTGGTCAGATCCCATTCCCGCCAGGGCGCGATCACCTTGATGTCGGGGTTCAGCGCATAGGCGGCCAGTTCGAACCGCACCTGATCGTTGCCCTTGCCGGTGGCACCGTGGGCCACGGCATCCGCGCCGACCTCTGCTGCGATTTCGACCAGACGCTTGGAAATCAGCGGGCGGGCGATGGATGTGCCCAGCAGATACAGACCTTCGTACAGGGCATTGGCGCGGAACATCGGAAAGACGAAATCGCGCACGAATTCTTCGCGGACGTCTTCGATGTAAATCTCTGATGCGCCCATCATCTCTGCTTTTTTGCGGGCGGGTTCCAGTTCCTCGCCCTGTCCCAGATCGGCGGTAAAGGTCACGACCTCGCAGCCGTATTCCGTTTGCAGCCATTTCAGGATGATGGAGGTGTCCAGACCGCCGGAATAGGCGAGGACGACTTTCTTGGGGGCGGTCATGGTCAGTGCCTTTGCATCAGGTGTTGCCTGACGCCGGGCGATACTGGTTTTCCGCCTGCGGGGCAAGGTTTGCCCCGCAGACCGCCGCATCGACGGTGATGATCCGGTGAACACCGCGCACGCCCGGTTCACAGGGGGGGGTCGCGTTTACACTCTGGTCACACATCAGCCGGTTTCATTGGGAAATCCGGCCTCTGTTTCGCATGCGAAACATTAGGTTTTTATGATGTATTCCGCCAGAAACGCCCGGTCACCGGCATTGGCCACGGTGGACAGCGCAGTCTGTGGGTCAATCCACAGCGCGGTGTGGTTCGGCTCTTTGGGTGGGCCGTGACGCCGGACCGGATACGCCACATACACGTGGCACAGTTTTTCCGCGAACCTGCGGTATTCCGGCATATAGGTGAACCGCCGGAACGCGCCCAGCCTGCGCGCGCGGGCGATGGACCACCCGGTTTCCTCGAACACTTCTCGGTGCAGCGCACGCAAGGGATGTTCGCCGGGATCAATGCCGCCGCCGGGCAGTTGCAGTTCAAAGTGCGGATCGCCCTGCCATGTCATCAACAGCGCGCCGTCGCGCGGCAGGATCGCATAGACACCGGGGCGCAGCCCATAATGCTGCCCGCGCAGGGGCGTGTTGCCATACCGTCTGATCATGGCTCTCCCCTTGGACCATCGCTTGCCGTGACTATATAGGCGCGGTATGCCAAATCCGACCCTGTTAGGAAAGCCCATGACCCTCGGCGCCCGTATTGCCTGGGACGATACCGTCCTGCCCTTCCAGCTTGACGCCTCTGACATCCGGGGCCGCGTGGCACGTCTTGATGGCGTGCTGGAGGATGTCCTGCGTCAGCACGACTATCCGCCGCTGATCGAAGGTCTGGTCGCTGAAATGTGTCTGCTGACCGCGCTGATCGGGCAAACGATGAACCTGCGCTGGAAACTGTCCTTGCAGGTGCGGGGGTCCGGCGGCCCGGTGCGGCTGATCGCGACCGATTATTATGGCCCGAACGATGACGGCGAACCCGGCAGGATCCGGGCCTATGCGGCCTATGACAAGGATACGCTGGACCCGGACGCCGATACTTTTGCCCAGATCGGCAAGGGGTATTTCGCTATTCTGATCGACCAGGGCGAAGGGACCACACCCTATCAGGGCATCACGCCGCTGGCGGGCGGATCGCTGTCGTCCTGTGCGGAAACCTATTTTGCGCAGTCCGAACAGATACCGACCCGCTTTTCCCTGACCCATGGACGCAGCACCCTGAAAGGAGAAGGCGAACATTGGCGCGCCGGGGGGGTGATGTTGCAGCACATGCCAAAGGCATCGCCCCTGATGACCGGCGACGGTGGATCGGGCGAAGGCGGGTTGCTGGCCGCGGCCGACATCCTTGACGCGGACGAAGGCGAAAACTGGCGCCGGGCCAATATCCTGCTGGATACGGTCGATGCGCTGGAACTGATCGGCCCGACCGTGCAGCCGACGGACCTGCTGGTGCGCCTGTTCCACGAAGAACAGCCCCGCGTCTATGACCCGCAGCCGGTGACATTCGGTTGCACCTGTTCGGCTGACCGCGTCCGGCAAAGCCTGTCGATCTATTCGGCCAAGGATATCAAGACGATGACAACAGATGCAGGCATCGTGACCGCCGATTGCCAGTTCTGCGGGGCCCATTACGAGTTTCAGCCCGAAACATTGGGGTTCGAGGCGCAGACCACCGATGGCGACGCCTGATCTGGCATCACGACTGGAAAAGGCGCTGGCCCGTCCGGGCGGCGCCTCGACCGATTTTGACCTGAACCCCGATCTGGCACGGCCCACCGACCGGGTGCTGCGTTCGGCTGCCGTGCTGATTGCCATCCGCCCGACCGCAGGAACGGTGATCCTGACCAAACGGTCGGCGGCGCTGAAACACCATCCGGGGCAGATTGCCTTTCCGGGCGGCAAACAGGAGGTGGGTGACCCCACCCTGATCGCCGCCGCCCTGCGCGAGGCAGAGGAAGAGGTCGCGATCCCCCGGAGCCTTGTCCGTGTGATCGGGCAGATGCCACCCCATGAAACCGTCACCGGGTTTCTGGTCACGCCGATCATCGGTCTGATCCCCGATCAACAGACCCTGATCCCCGAAGCCGGTGAAGTGTCAGAGGTGTTCGAGGTGCCATTGGCCTATCTGGCCGATCCCGCACGTTTCGCGGTGCAGTCCCGGCGCTGGCAAGGCCAGATGCGGCATTATTATACCGTGCCCTTCGGTCCCTATTACATCTGGGGAGCGACCGCCCGGATGCTGCGCGGCTTGGCCGACCGGATGACGCCGTGATGCGGATTTCGGCTGCATGGCTTTGCGATCCTGCCGTGGGACAGGTGTGCCGGATGCTGACCGACGCAGGATTTCAGGCGTGGTTCGTGGGGGGCTGTGTGCGCAACGCGGTCATCGGTGCGCCTGCGTCCGATCTTGATCTGACCACCGACGCCACGCCCGATGCGGTCACCGCATTGGCGCGGGCTGCTGGGTTGCGGGTGGTGCCGACCGGGGTCGACCACGGCACTGTGACCGTCATCGCAGACGGCACCCCGTTCGAGGTGACGACCTTTCGCCGCGATGTGGCGACCGATGGCCGCCACGCCACCGTCGCCTTTGCCGCCACCGCGGACGAAGACGCCCTGCGGCGTGATTTCACCATGAACGCGATCTATGCAGCGCCCGATGGGCGCATCCACGATCCGCTGGGTGGTGTCGACGACGCGCGGGCCGGGCGGGTCCGGTTCATCGGTGACGCAGATCAGCGCATCACCGAAGATTACCTGCGTATCCTGCGGTTTTTCCGGTTTACCGCATGGTATGGCAACCCCGACCTTGGGATCGACGCAGAGGGACTGGCCGCCTGTGCCGCACATCTGGACGGGCTGGACAGCCTGCCTGCCGAACGCATCTGGCAAGAGGTGGCCAAACTGCTGACAGCCCCCGATCCCGCCCCGGCGGTTGCGGCCATGGCTGCCTGCGGTGCGCTGCTGCGGGTCGTGCCGGGGGCTGTGCCCGACGGGTTGGCGGTGCTGGTGCATGGTGAACAGCATCTGAACCTTGCGCCCGATGCGATCCGGCGTCTGGCGGTGCTGGGCGGTGATCCGGTCCGGCTGCGGTTGTCGAACGCGCAAGCGGCGCGTCTGGCCTTGATCCGACCGGACGATGTGTCGGCTGATATGTCGGCAGAGGAGCGGGCCTATCGCCACGGGGCGGAAATTGCCGTGGATCATGAAGCCGTACTGGCGGCGTCCTTGGGGCAGGTGGCGGACCCGGCCATCGCCGGGCGGGCACAGGCGGCGGCGGCGCAGGTGTTACCGGTGCGCGCGGTGGATTACATGCCCCGTCTGACGGGCCCCGCGATCGGGGCAGCCTTGCGGCAGGCAGAAGCGGACTGGATCGCGTCCGGTTTCACCCGCAGCAGGGATGATCTGCTGGGTTAGGGTTTTCCTTTCGCCGCCCTGCGCCTACATCAGAGGTCCGAGAGACAGAGGCCGATGCGTGTTTGGTTATTTCGAGCGTCTTGTCGATCCCTATACGCCGTATGAGGAGACCGACACACCGCCGCAGCGGCTTTTGCCGTTTCTGCGCGATTACACACGTCCGTTCCACAAGGTATTCATCGTCACCGGAATCCTGTCGACGCTGGTTGCATTTATCGAGGTGGCGCTGATTGCCTATCTGGGACGGCTGGTCGATCTGCTGGATCAGGACCCGGCGACGTTCTGGGCCGCACACCGGGTCGAGCTGATCGCGATGGCGGTGTTTTTCCTGACCTTGCGGCCTGTGATCCAGACCGCGCATACCGCACTGCTGAACCAGACGATCAATCCCAATCTGACGGCGCTGTCGCGTTGGCGGGCGCACCGCCAGATCATGCGGCAGTCGGTCGGCTGGTTTGAAAACGATTTCGCCGGACGCATCGCCAACCGCGTGATGCAGACGCCGCAGGCCGTTGCCAGCGTCATGAACCAATTCTTCGAGGCGGTGGCCTTTGCCGCGGCCTATCTGATCGGGGCCTTCGTGCTGCTGGCGGATGCGGACCTGCGGCTGGTGCTGCCGCTGCTGGCGTGGTTCATCCCCTATCTGGTGTTGCTGCGTTGGGTCATCCGCCGGATCAAGCCCGCGTCGCAGGCGTCCTCGGATGCCCGCAGCGTCGTGACCGGGCGCATCGTTGACGGATACACAAACATTCATTCGGTCAAGATGTTCGCCCATGCGGATGCGGAACTGACCTATGCCCGCGATGCCATCGAAGGATCCCGCACGACCCTGATGCGCGAAATGCGGCTTTATACCATCATGGATCTGGCGCTGGTGTTCCTGAACGGTGTGCTGGTGGTGGGGGTCGTCGGCTGGGCGCTGTCGCTGTGGCTTGGCGGGATTGCCAGTGTCGGTGTCGTGGCCGCCGCCGCCGCACTGGTGCTGCGGCTGAACGGCATGAGCGGTTGGATCATGTGGGCGGTCAGCCAGTTGTTTCAGGAACTGGGCGTGGTGGCCGAAGGGTTGGAAACCATCGGGCAGCCGGTCGCGCTGACCGATGCCCACAGCGCCACCCCCCTGCGCGTCACGCGGGGTGACATCGCGATCACCGGGCTGAGCCATCATTACGGCAAGGCGCGCGGCGGGCTGGACCGGATCGACCTGACCATTCCAGCAGGGCAGAAGGTGGGCCTTGTGGGCGCATCGGGGGCCGGGAAATCGACGCTGGTGAAACTGCTGTTGCGGTTCTACGACACCGAAAAGGGCGTCATCAGCATCGATGGACATGATATTTCCGGCGTGACGCAGGACAGTCTGCGCCATGCCATCGGCATGGTGCAGCAGGACAGCGCGCTGTTACACCGGTCGGTGCGTGAAAACATTCTGTATGGTGCGCCGGATGCCAGCGACGCCGCGATGATCGCCGCCGCAGAACAGGCGCAGGCGCATGAGTTCATCCTGACCTTGCAGGACAGCGAAGGGCGCACCGGCTATGACGCGCGGGTGGGCGAGCGGGGTGTGAAACTGTCGGGCGGTCAGCGTCAGCGGATCGCGCTGGCGCGGGTGATCCTGAAGGACGCGCCGATCCTGATGCTGGACGAGGCGACAAGCGCGCTGGATTCCGAGGTGGAAGCGGCCATTCAGGACACCCTGGACACGCTGATGGAGGGCAAGACGGTTATCGCCATCGCGCACCGCCTGTCCACCATCGCGCGGATGGACCGGATCATCGTCATGGCCGATGGCCGCATCGTCGAGGATGGATCGCACGACGCATTGCTGGCGCTGGATGGCCGCTATGCCCGGTTCTGGGCGCGTCAATCGGGTGGATTTTTAGGGGAAGACGCATGAAACTTGGCGATTGGATCGACCCCTTTGCGCGCGCTTCGGGGCCGCCACCCGCGACGCTGACCGCTTTTCTGCGCTGGGCGCTGCGCGGCAGTTTCGGTGCAATGGGGGCAGGGGCCGTGATCAGCATCCTTGCCGGCGTGCTGGAGGTGCTGGCCGCCCTGATCCTTGGCCGGGTGATCGACGCCGCACTGGGCGGTCAGCCGGGGGCGTATTTCGGTGACAATGCGTGGCTGTTGCTGGGTGTGGCGCTGTTTTTCATCGTGTTCCGGCCTGCCGTTCTGGGCGTGTCGGGCATGATGCAATCGGTGGTCGTGGCACCTGCGGTCTATAACCTTGTTTTGTCGCGGCTGCACCGGCACACGCTGGGGCAGGCAGTCACGTTTTTCGACAATGATTTCGCCGGGCGGATCAGCCAGAAACAGATGCAGGCGGCGCGGGCCGTCACCGATCTGGGTGTGGACACGATCAACACGGTGTTTTTCGCACTGGCATCGGTGATCGGGTCGATCATCCTGCTGACGGGTATCGACGGCTGGTCTGCGGTGATCCTTGCCGCGTGGATGGCGGCCTATCTGGGGCTGATCCGGGCCTATATGCCGCGCATCCGGTCCACGTCAAAGAAACGCGCGGGCAGCCGGGCGATGGTGACAGGGCAGGTGGTCGATACGATCACGAATATCAAGACGGTCAAGCTGTTCGCCCATGCCGACCACGAAGACCGTGCCGCGACTGACGCGATGGAAAAGTTCCGCGAGGATTCGCTGGGCTTTGGCTGGGTGTCGGCGGGGTTCCGGTTCTGGCTGATGATGCTGGCCGGTGTCTTGCCTGTGGTGCTGGTGGGGATCACGCTGGTCCTGTGGCAGCGCGGGGCGGCCACGGCGGGTGACATCGCCATCGCAGGGACCATCGGTCTGCGGCTGTCGCAGATGACTGGCTGGGTCAGTTTCACGCTGATGGGGATGTATTCCAACATCGGCGAGGTCGAGGACGCTGTCCGCACCCTGTCGAAACCGCATGCCCTGCCCGATGCGGACAACGCGGTCGATCTGGATCTGAGCGCGGGGCGGATCGTGCTGGACGGTGTGACCTTTACCTATGGCGGCGGCGAGGGCGGTCTGCGGGATGTGACCCTGCAGATTGCCAGCGGGGAAAAGCTGGGGATTGTCGGCGGATCGGGGGCCGGGAAATCGACCTTGGTCGCTCTCTTGTTGCGGCTGTATGACCCCGAAAAGGGCGAAGTGACCATCGACGGGCAGGATCTGCGGCAGGTCCGGCAGGAAAGCCTGCGGCGCAAGATCGGCATGGTCACGCAGGAAACCGCCATGTTCAACCGGTCGGCGCGGGACAATATCCGCTATGGTGCGCCGGATGCGACCGAAGACCAGATCCGCCACGCCGCGGCGCGGGCAGAGGCAGAGGAGTTCATTGGCGGCATCCGTGACCACGCCGGACGGCGCGGC